>CAMBRH010000063.1 GCA_945870115.1 Chitinophaga pinensis
TTTTATTTGTTTAACGTTTTGTTGTAAGGTGTATATCAAATCTCTTGCCGAAATTAAATTTTTTGCAAATATAATCAAATTAGACTTTAGGATTACAAGATTTTAGGACATCTAGACTTTATTTAAATTAGAAACAAGAATGATTTTGAAATTCTAATTATTTATTTTCCATCATTTATTTTAGTTTTTCCCATAATTCATGATTCAACACTCATAATTCATTACTTATTTCATTCCTCTTTAAATTGAATCAACCTTACAGGATTAATCGCAGGAACTAAAGATGATTTTTGTACAATTGTTTGACCAGAATCGCCAACCATAAATAATACAAAGCCTGTATTTAAACCTGCTTTTCTAGCTTTATTAATTATCCAAATATCTCTAACCAATGGATATTCTTTTGTATAAATGAATCCTGAGTAGGGTTGAAAATAATTTCCTCCTTCTTTTTCAGCTAAAGCAACAACTTTTATTCCAGACAAAAAGTCTAAGACATCAAAATCATCTTGATCGCTGATCCAATTTGTACCAATAACTCCAATTGCATTTGGATTTTTCTTAACATAATTAATTACTTCTTCGTTTGAATTGACAGCGAAAACGTTTTTATTTAAATTTTCTTCACCACAATATTCTTTTAAATAATTGTAGTTGGCAGAATTTTTTTGATCGTAAACAACATTTATTCCTGTTTTAAGCGAATTCCAAGTGGATTGTTTTCCTGTTAAAATTTCTTTTAATTGTTTAACTGTCATTAAAGTGTCAAAATTTGCTGGATTTACAATTAATGCAATGGCGTCAATTGCGACTTTATCACTTCTAACTTCAACTTGTTTTTTTCTCAAAAATTTCTTTTCAGTTTCAGTAAAATCTCTAGAAATAACAATTGTTTTAACTTTGTTTTTGTAAAAAGCATCGATGATATCAGATTCAGCCATGTATGTTGGAATGATATCTGCTTTTGGAAATTGACTTTCAAAAGTAAAGATACTTGTATCAAATAAACGTTTGAATGATTCTTCAATTAAAATTTTTGCTTTTCCACGACCGTGTGTATCAGTCTGATAACGCATTGGATTGTATTCTGAATTACACGAAAACAACATTAACAACGTTAAAAATGTAAAAATTAGTGCGTTTTTAAATTTCATGATTTTTTTATTTGATTATACATTTTATAAATTCTGAATGTTCTAAAAATTGCGTAGGCAAAAAGAATTAAAATTAAAATTAAGCGTTTGGTATCATATAATCTTTCAATCATAAGATCAGTAAGTGAAAGGTAAAAAGCCATTACCAAACACATGATAACACTTACAGAAGCTAACATCAAAGAAACGTATTTCATTTTATCTAATTATTTTTGATCAATTTAAATGACAATTTTAAACAGTATAAAATTAGTAAAATTTCATGAAACCTGTCTTAGAAATTACAAAGATTTAGTAAAGTGTTGCTCTGGGATATTTCTCTGCGAATTTTTACAACAATTTGACGAATGATTTGTAATTTCGCACAAAATTAAAATTATGTTAGTATTCAAATTTGGTGGTGCTTCTGTTAAAGATGGAAATGCTGTAAAAAATGTAGCAAAAATCTTAGGTTTATTTTCTGACAAAGATAAAGTTGTTGTTATTTCTGCAATGGGAAAAACCACCAACTTATTTGAGGAAATGGTTGTAGCTTTAAAAGATAAAAATTATCCAAAGTTTGATTTTTTAAAAGAGCAATGTTATGATTTTCATTTGACAATCTTGGATGAATTATTCAGAGAAAAAACCCATAAAATATATTTAGAATTAGATGAGATTTTTGAAAAATTAGAAACAAAAAAAGGAGCATTTTTTTCAGATAATTTTGCTTTTGAATACGATCAAATTGTTTCTTTAGGAGAAGTAATAAGCACATTAATTGTTGATGCATATTTAAGAGAATTAGGAGAATTGTCTGTTTGGATTGATGCACGTAAACTTTTACGTTCTGATAATAATTACCGTGATTCAAATATTGATTGGGAAAAAACAGAAGAATTAATTTACACCAATGTTAAACCACTTTTTCAAAAATCAAAAACCTTAATTACGCAAGGATTTATTGCACATACACGAGAAGGTTTCACTACAACTTTAGGACGAGAAGGTTCCGATTACACAGCAGGAATTTTTGCTTATTGCCTTAATGCAGAAAGTGTTACGATTTGGAAAGATGTGCCAGGAATGTTAAACGCAGATCCAAAATGGTTTGATGACACAATAAAATTAGACAAAATTTCTTTCAAAGAAGCAATCGAATTAGCCTATTATGGAGCAACAGTTATTCACCCAAAAACAATAAAACCACTTCAAAATAAAAACATTCCTTTGTATGTAAAATCTTTTGTAGATCCGAATGCTGAAGGAACAGTTATTCAAGAATCTGCTGCTTTTGATCATTTAGTTCCTTCGTTTATTTTTAAAATGAAGCAGGTTTTATTTTCTATTACTCCAAGAGATTTTTCATTTATTGTGGAAGAAAATTTGAGTCGCATTTTTGATTCCCTTTCACGTGTTGGAGCAAAAATTAATTTAATGCAAAATTCTGCTTTGAGTTTTTCATTTTGCTTGGATCAAGAAAAAGTGAATATTGATGAAATCATTTCGCTATTTAAAACAGAATATGAAATTCGTTACAACGAAAATTTAGAACTTGTAACGATAAGACATTACAACGAAGAAACGGTAAATCGCGTAATTGAAAACAAAGAGATTGTTGTGGAACAAAAAACCAGACAAACGATTCGTATTTTGATGAAAGATAACTTGATTAGCTAAAAAATTCTTATAATCTTGTTTTTAATATTCGTATAAAATAATCACTTATAAAAAAACTGTACTTACATTTGTTGCAGAATTTTTTGTTAAATGAGTATTTCCGAAAGTATAGAACTTAAATTAAAGACCTTGCCTGAAAAACCAGGTGTCTATCAATATTTTGATAAAACAGACACTATCATTTATGTTGGAAAAGCGAAAAACTTAAAAAAACGTGTTTCTTCTTATTTTTCAAAAATTCATGAGGATGGAAAAACAATTATGCTTGTTCGAAAAATTCATGAAATAAAATACATCGTTGTTGAGACGGAAATTGACGCTTTACTTCTTGAAAATAATCTAATAAAAAAGTACAAACCAAAGTACAACATTCAACTAAAAGATGATAAGACTTACCCTTGGATTTGTGTCAAAAAAGAAGCTTTTCCGCGTGTTTTTTCGACCAGAAGAATCATCAAAGATGGTTCAAAATATTATGGCCCTTATCCCAATGGAAAGGTAATGCATACGCTTTTGCAATTGTTCAAAGAATTATTTACTTTGAGAACGTGCAATTTAGATTTATCTCAAACGAAGATTCAAAAACAAAGCTATAAAGTTTGCCTAGAATATCACATTGGGAATTGTAAAGCTCCTTGCGTTGAATTATTTACAGAATATGAATACCAAGAATATATCAATCAAATTGACTTAATTTTAAAAGGAAATATTCGCTTTGTTGTAGAATATTTAAAAAAAAACATGTTTGCTTTTGCAGAAAAACAACAGTTTGAAGAAGCGCAATTATTAAAAGAAAAAATTCATGTTTTAGAAAATTTTCAAACAAAATCAACAATTGTTTCACCAAGTATTCACGAAGTAGATGTCTTGACAATGGTTGAAGATGAAAAAAATGCTTTTGTGAATTATTTAGTTATCAAAAATGGTTCAATTATTCATGGAATTACTTTGGAATTAAATAAAAAATTAAATGAAACCAAAGAAGAAATTCTTACTTATGCATTATTGGAATTTCGTGAGCGATTTAACAGTTCATCTAAAGAAATCATTATAGAGGAAAAAATCAACGTTCAATTGCCGGAAATTACTTTTTTTGTGCCACAAAAGGGCGATAAAAAAAGTTTGCTTGAATTATCAAAGAAAAATGCAATTTATTATCGCTTAGAAAAATATAAAAATGAACACATAAAAAATCCAGAAGCACATACCGATCGAATCTTGAATCAATTAAAAAATGATTTACGCTTGAAGGATTTGCCTGTGCACATAGAATGTTTTGACAATTCAAATATTCAAGGAACAAATCCAGTTTCAGCATGTGTTGTTTTCAGAAATGCAAAACCAAGTAAAAAGGATTACCGACATTTTAATATCAAAACGGTGGTTGGTCCCGACGATTTTGCTTCTATGGAAGAAGTTATCACCCGCAGATATACACGTATGTTGAATGAAAATCAAGATTTGCCTCAATTAATTGTTATTGATGGTGGAAAAGGTCAACTTAGTTCTGCCCTTACTGCTTTAGATAAAATTGGCTTACGTGGAAAAATTGCTATCATAGGAATAGCAAAAAGATTGGAAGAAATATTTTTCCCCGGCGATTCCATTCCAATATATTTGGATAAACGTTCAGAATCCTTAAAAGTAATTCAACAACTTAGAAATGAAGCGCATAGATTTGGAATAACTCATCACCGTGATAGAAGAAGCAAAGGAGCTTTTACTTCTGAATTAAATCAAATTGATGGTATTGGACCTAAAACATTTGAGCTATTGATAAAAAAATTTAAAACAATTTCAAAAATTAAAGAAAGTTCAATGGAAACTTTAGCATCTGAAATTGGGAATGCAAAAGCAAAGATTGTTTTTGATTATTTTAAAATTGTAGAATAAATTTCAGCGTTGTTATTAAAAAAACGCTACGTCCTACTCAACAAATCTTATTTTAATTTGTTCCTATTCTAAATTGTTAGCTTAATTATTTTAGTTAACTTTGTGCTAATTATTTTCACCATATCTCGTTAGAATCGGGAATAAAAACGTAATTGTAAAAATGAGTGCATTTTCTGAAAGACACATTGGGTCAAACAAAGCTGAAAAACAAGCAATGTTAAAAAAAATTGGAGTTTCTTCAATTGCTGAATTAATCGACAAAACTATTCCTGCACACATTCGCCTAAAGGGTGAATTAAACATTAAAGCTGCGATGTCTGAACAAGAGTATTTAACTCATATTTCTGATTTGGGAAAGCAAAATAAAGTGTTTAAATCATATATTGGTCTAGGATACAATGAAACAATTGTTCCTTCAGTAATTTTAAGAAATGTTCTAGAAAATCCAGGATGGTACACTGCTTACACCCCATATCAGGCTGAAATTTCTCAAGGTCGTTTGGAAGCTTTATTGAATTTTCAAACAATGGTTTTAGATTTAACTGGAATGGAAATTGCAAACGCTTCTTTATTAGATGAAGCAACCGCTGCATCTGAAGCAATGATTATGTTTTTAAATTCTCGCTCAAGACAGCAAACAAAAGATAATGTTTCGAAATTCTTTATATCTGAAAATGCTTTTCCACAAACAATAGACGTTGTTAAAGGTCGTGCTGCAAATTTAGGAATTGAATTAATTATAGGAAACCCAGATACTTTTGAACTTGATGCTTCATTTTTTGGTGCCTTAACACAATATACAGATTCTTTTGGGAAAATTACAGATATTGAAACATTTATAAAAAATGCAAAATCAAACAATGTTCCTGTTGCTGTTGCGGCGGATATTATGTCTTTGGTTTTATTAAAATCTCCAGGTTCTTTAGGTGCTGATGTTGTTTTAGGAACTTCGCAGCGTTTTGGTGTTCCAATGGGAGCTGGTGGACCTCATGCAGCATTTTTTGCTTGTAAAGAAGATTATAAAAGAACAATTCCAGGAAGAATCATTGGTGTTTCAAAAGATGCTGACGATAATATGGCTTTGAGAATGGCCTTACAAACGCGTGAACAACACATCAAACGTGACAAAGCAACTTCAAATATTTGTACTGCTCAAGCTTTGTTAGCTGTCATGGCAAGTATGTATGCTGTTTACCACGGACCTCACGGTTTGAAAGAAATTGCAACTGAAATTCATTCAAAAGCTAATGCAACTGCAAAAAGTTTAAGTAATTTATCTTATTCTATTAAACATTCAAATTTCTTTGATACTTTGTTGGTTGAACTTCCAGCTAGTGTTTCAATTTCAAAATTAAAAACAGAAGCTGAATCGCAAGAAATGAATTTCAGATATGTAAATGATACGCACGTTTCAATCAGTTTTGGTGAATCAGTTACTGCAAAAGATGTTCAGAATTTAATTGATGTTTTTGCAAAAGTTGCGGGAAAATCAAGTGAGAATATTTCTATAAACGATTCTATTTCATTTGATACAAATTACATTCGTACTGAGGCGATTTTGACTCATCCAACTTTCAACAAACATCATTCTGAATCTCAGATGATGCGTTATTTGAAACGTTTGGAAAACAAAGATTTATCCTTAGTTCATAGTATGATTCCATTGGGATCTTGTACAATGAAATTAAATGCAGCATCAGAATTAATTCCAATTACAAATCCTCAATTTGCTAATATTCACCCATTTGCACCTTTAGACCAGGTTGCGGGTTACCATGCAATGTTTCGTCAATTGGAGAAAGATTTATGCGAGTCAACTGGATTTGCAGCTGTTTCTTTACAACCAAATTCTGGAGCGCAAGGAGAATACGCTGGATTGATGGTAATAAAAGCATACCACGAATCAAGAGGAGATTTTAACCGTAAACACATGATAATTCCTTCTTCAGCACATGGTACAAATCCTGCATCAGCTGTTATGGCTGGCTTTGAAGTAGTTGTCACAGGTTGCGATGAAAATGGAAACGTAAATATTGAAGAATTAAAAGCAAAAGCGATCGAATTAAAAGATACTTTGGCTGGTTTGATGGTAACTTATCCTTCTACTCATGGAGTTTTCGAGGAAGGAATTCGTGAAATCACAACAATTATTCATGAGAATGGAGGTCAAGTTTACATGGATGGAGCAAATATGAATGCTCAGGTTGGTTTAACTAACCCTGGAAATATTGGCGCAGACGTTTGTCACTTAAATTTACACAAAACATTTGCAATACCTCACGGAGGTGGTGGACCAGGAATGGGACCGATCGGAGTTGGAGCACATTTAGCCCCATTTTTACCAGGAAGTGAACTGATTAAAGCTGGCGGAGAAAAAGCAATTCATGCAATTTCGGCGGCACCTTATGGAAGTGCTTTAATCTTATTGATTTCTTATGCTTATATCAAAATGTTGGGTGCAAAAGGATTAAGAGAATCAACAGAAGATGCAATTTTAAATGCAAATTACATTGCTGCTTCCTTAAGTGATCACTATGATATTTTATACACAGGAAAAAATGGAACAGTTGCCCACGAATTAATTTTAGATTGCCGTGATTTCAAAAAAACTTCTGAAATTGAAGTTGCTGACATGGCAAAACGTTTGATTGATTATGGCTTCCATGCACCTACAGTTTCTTTTCCCGTTGCTGGAACATTAATGATTGAACCAACAGAAAGTGAAGATAAAGACGAATTAGATCGTTTTATAACAGCCATGATTCAAATCAGAAAAGAAATTGCTGATATCGAAAACGGAAAAGCTGATAAAGTGAATAATTTAATCAAAAATGCTCCACACACGGCAGATTGCATCATCAATAGAGATTGGACTTATCCATATACACCACAAGAAGCAGCTTATCCAGTTGATTATCTGAAAGAGTTCAAATATTGGGTGCCAGTTCGTCGTGTTGACAACGCTTTTGGAGATAGAAACCTAGTATGTTCTTGTCCAGGTATTGAAAATTATATTACAGAAGAGGCTTAATTTTAAGCAAAAATATATTTGAAAGGCTATCTTGAAAAAGGTAGCTTTTTTTGTTTTTTATAAATAAATTTTTTATTCACATTTTATTTTTTTACTTTTGCTTACCACTTAAATCTCTGACCATGAAACAAGTTATACTTTTAATTTCTTTATTTTTATTTTCAATTTCTGCTTATTCAGCTACTATTACTGTAACAAACACTAATGATTCAGGAGCTGGATCTTTTCGTCAGGCGGTTGCAGACGCAAATATGGGAGATATTATTCGCTTTTCTCCTTCTTTAATTGCCGCTGGGAGCGATACTATCATTTTCGCGACACCGGTAAACATTACCAAAGGCTTGTTTATTAAAGGTGTATTCAACAATACCGATACCCTGTACTTTAGTGGTGCCAATCTTTCCCGTATGATTGATATCAATATGGCCTCTTCATCAACTTTTGGCAATGTTGATATGGACAGCCTGGTGTTCATAAATGGTTATTCTACCGAAGGAGGAGCCTTGAAATACACGAGCGATTATAACCCTAATGCCCGGCTTTATGTTCGTCACTGCGTATTTCGGGATAATAGTTCTGATAAAGGAGGCGCAATTTATAGCCATAAGACTTCTGGAGCTACAGGTTCCAATTATACCTGTAATATCACCTTAGAATATTCTACCTTTAAAAACAATATGTCCAGCTATTCAGGAGCGGGTAATGGCGGCGGCGGGGCAGTCTCCATCTACCGATACAGTAGCACCACTGGTTACGCCGTAGGCATCGACCTGGTGATTACAGGTTGTAACTTCCTCAACAATACTGCGGCCGCCCGGGGAGGTGCTATCTATGCCTATGTCTACGCCTATGCTCCTCCTTCCACAGGAGTCTCTAATATTGACGTGACATCTTCCAGCTTTATCGGAAATGAAGCAACCCACTTTGGAGGAGCGTTATATTCCTATTCATTTGGAAATACCAGGTGCGAAGCCCATTCTACTACCTCTACATGGGCCGGGAATACAACGATCGGTAGCGGTGGTGCGTGTTATCTTGAGTCTGTGAATAAATCAACATTTTTCGATGCTTCCTTCTCAACATTTTATGGAAATACGGCTTTTGTAGATGGTTCCGCTCTTCACCTAAAGTCCATCGATACAGATAATTCGTATTCATCCAGAATAGAATCTTATGGCTCTATTTTCGCGGCAAACGCTGGGAATGTAAATTACCAGAACACGATCTATCAATCCGCTTCATCCACTTTAAATGCCCCATTCTCCTCGAGTTGTTATAATTTATTTGATTTTCCACAAAATCATTTACAGTATTACCAGGAATACTTTCCCAATGCCAGCGATGATTTTAGCCAAACCCCTGCACAAATCAACCTGGCACCCGTAGCGCTGAATCCCAATGGCACATATACCATGGTTCCGATGGCAGGAAGTGTGGCAATTGGTGCCGGTTCAGATACTGGAGGTGATGCTCAAAATCGCCCTGTTCTTGGTGTAAGGGATATCGGTGCTGCCGAAAGCGATATTTGTATATCAGTTCCTGTTTCACAAACAGCGTCAATCTGCATTGGTTCAACTTATGATTTTTATGGTCAAAATCTAACTAGTGCCGGAACTTATAATTATACAATTGTTACACCAAACCAATGTGACACAATTGTAACCATGACACTGACAACAACTGCACCTGTTGTCCCAACAATTTCCATTTCAGCTAACCCTGGAAATACAATCATGACTGGCACACCTGTTACTATCACTGCTACAGTAACTAATGGAGGTACAACACCAAGTTACCAATGGTATGCAAATGGAAGTCCTCTTGGTCCAAATGCTGCAAGTATTATTTCAAGTACATTAACAAGTGGTGTTCAAGTCATGTGTATAGTAACAAGTAACGACGTCTGTGCTAATCCAACAACTGCTCAGAGCAATATAATCACTTTTAATGTACATTCAAATAACGATGAGCCATGCACCGCAGTTACATTAGCCACAAATACAACTTGTATTACTTCTTATTTTGCTAATCATATTGCAACAGAAACAACAAACGTTGGCGCTCATTCTTGTGCAACATCTACTTCAAATGATATTTGGTTTAAATTTGTTGCCCCGGCTTCTGGGACTGTAAATATTTTCACTTATTCTGGAACACTTACGGACGCTGTGATGAGTGTTTATTTGGGGGCAAATTGTTCATCTTTGTTTGAAGTTGGTTGCGTTGATGATGATGGAACAAATCAAATGCCTCAAGGATTTGTAAGCGGAGCTATTCCTGGAACAATGTATTACATTCGTGTTTCTAGTTATGGCACAACAGCCGTTGGAAACTTCGCTATTTGTTTAGTTGAAGAAAATAGTCAACCGATTTCTGTTGATGATGTCGTAAGTACAGCTTTTAATACTCCAGTGACAATAGCCGTCTTAACAAACGATAGTGATATGGGTGGAAGTTTAGATTTAACATCATTAACAATTAGCAATCCTTCAGCGAACGGAACTGCTATTGTAAATGCAAATGGCACAATCACGTTTACGCCAAATACTGGTTTTTCAGGCAATACAACATTTCAATATCAGATTTGTGATAATGGTATTCCTGCACTTTGCTCTGTTGCAACAGTCACAGTTACTGTAGGAACAGATCCAAGTCCAATTGCACTTGATGATGTTGCAAACACAAACTATGGTGTTGCAGTTACCATAAATGTTTTAGCAAATGATTCAGGAACGGCTAACAATCTTGATCCAACAACTTTAACAATCGTAACACAATCACCAAACGGAATCGCTGTTGCAAATGCAAATGGAACAATTACTTTTACACCAAATAATGGTTTTTCAGGAAATGCAATGATTGAATACCAAATTTGTGATGATGGAACTCCTGCAATTTGTGGAAATGCAACATTAACAATTACCGTTGGTGCAAATTTTGGACCACAAGCCAATGATGATGTAGCATCAACAACTTTAAATACCCCAGTAACAATAGAAGTTTTATTGAATGATTTTGATCAAAATAATAATTTATCAGTTTCATCCCTTTCCATACAAAGCCAATCGTTAAATGGAACAGCAGTTGCAAATGCAAACGGAACAATTACTTTTACACCAACGACTGGTTTTTCAGGAACTACAACCTTTATCTATCAAATTTGTGATAGTGGTGTTCCAGCATTGTGTTCAACAGCTACGGTTACAGTTTATGTAGGAGCAGGACTAAGTCCAATTGCGCTTAATGATGTAGGAAGCACAAATTATGGTGTTGCTGTTACCATAAATGTTTTAGCGAATGATTCAGGAACAGACAACAATCTTGATTTAACTACTTTAACAATTGTAACACAATCACCAAATGGAATTGCTGTTGCGAATACTAACGGAACAATTACTTTTACTCCAAATAACGGTTTTTCAGGTAATGTGACGATTGTTTATCAAATTTGTGACGATGGAACCCCATCAATTTGTGTAAGTGCAACATTAACAATTACAGTAGGAGCAAATTTTGGACCACAAGCCAATGATGATGTTGTATCAACAACGATTAATACCCCAGTAACAATAGAAGTTTTACTGAATGATTTTGATGATAATAATAATATATCAATTTCATCACTTTCCATCCAAAGTCAATCAGTAAATGGAACGGCGGTTGCAAATGCAAACGGAACTATTACATTTACCCCAAGTACTGGTTTTTCGGGAGTTACAACTTTTATATATCAAATTTGTGATAATGGTTCTCCAGCATTATGTTCAACAGCAACAGTAACAGTTAATGTTGGTAATGGCCTAAGTCCAATTGCAGTTAATGATATAGGAAACACAAATTATGGTGTTGCTGTTACCATAAATGTTTTAGCTAATGATTCAGGAACAGACAATAATCTTGATCTAACAAGTTTAACCATCCTAACACAATCACCAAACGGTATTGCTGTTGCAAATACTAACGGAACAATTACTTTTACTCCAAATAGCGGTTTTTCAGGTAATGCACCGATTGTTTATCAAATTTGTGACGATGGAACCCCATCAATTTGTGTAAATGCAACAGTAACAATAACTGTAGGAATTAATGGCTTAAATGAAGAAAGTATTTATACGTCAATTTTTCCTAATCCAGCAACAAATTATTTAACTGTCAAGACAAACTTAAATGTAAAATCTTTGAAAATATACAGTTTAGAAGGAAAACTTTTAAAAGAACAAGAAGAATTTGAACTAATTGACATTCAAGATTTTTCAAAGGGAGTCTATTTTATAGAATTAAACTTTGAAAATGGGAAGATTTCAAGAAATCAATTTGTTAAGGAATAATTATTCAAACTAAATTTTAGAAAGGCTATTTTGAAAAAGGTAGCTTTTTTGTTTAAGTAAATCTTAACTATTTAAGGCACAACTTTTGCTAAAATCCCAATTAAAAAGTTATGAAAAAACACCTATTATTTAGTTTTATTGTAATCCTTAGTAACTCTATTTTTTCCCAAAAAATAAAATTAGAAGATAATTGGGGAGAGGTAGCTTATTTCATTGAAGGAAATACTATCAAAATCAAAGATCATTGGGGTGAAGTTGCATATTTCTATGAAAATCAAACCATAAAACGAAAAGATTATTGGGGAGAAGCTTTGTTTTTTATCGATGGAAATAATATAAAATTAAAAGACCATTGGGGCAAAGTTATTTTTTACATCGATGGAAATACAATTCGTTCTGAAGATCGTTGGGGCGATGCACTTTATTATATTGATGGAAAAACCTTAAAAATAAAAGATTCTTGGGGTGATGCAATTTACTATTTTGAAGAACCACCAAAAATTTGGCAAATTATTGCGATTTTAAGGTAATCCTTTTCTTAATATGCTCTTTCGTTTTTACCTTCCATCCAATTGATAAAAGCAGTATTTACAACCTTGTTTCCTCCTGGTGTTGGATAATCTCCTGTAAAATACCAATCTCCAAGATGCTCTGGAATTGCTTCGTGTAAATTTTCAATCGTTTGATACACAATTTTCACTTCTGCATTGATGTTTTTTGGAGTTAGCATTAAGGCAATTTTATCTGAAATTTCTTGTGCTTTGAAAGATTTATAAATTTCTTTTACGTAATTTTTAATTTGCTCTTTTGGCAAATGCGCTTGATCTTTACATTTTTTGTAAACATCATGAATTAATTGTTCTCTGCCAGATTCTTTTAATAACTCAATGGTAGCCGAAAATGCAATAAAATCACCCATTCTCGCCATGTCAATTCCGTAGCAATCTGGATATCGAATTTGTGGAGCAGAAGATACAACCACAATTCTTTTTGGCTCTAAACGATCTAAAATACGTAAAATGCTTTGTTTAAGAGTTGTTCCACGAACAATGCTGTCGTCAATTACAACTAAATTATCCACTTTTGCACGAACCGTTCCGTAAGCAATATCGTAACTTGATGATACAATGTCGTCACGCTCATCGTCTTGAGTGATAAATGTTCTTAGTTTGGCATCTTTGATTACAATTTTCTCAATTCTAGCCCTGTTGTAAATGATTTCTTTTAATTGCTCAGGCGTAGCTTTTCCTTCCAAAGAATTTAAAAGTTCAAATTTTTTGTCGTTTTGATAATCTTCCAAGCCTTTTATCATTCCATAAAAAGCAGTTTCTGCAGTATTTGGAATAAAAGAAAAAACAGAATTATTTACATCTAAATCAACAGATTCTAAAACTTGTTTTACAATTAACTTACCTAAATTAATGCGTTCGTTGTAAACTTCTTTATCGTTACTTCTTGAGAAATAAATGCGTTCAAAAGAACAAGATTTTTTTACCGTAGGCTCGTTAATTTTCGTTTCAGTTACCAAACCATTTTTCTTGATAATCAAAGCATGACCTGGCGTTAATTCTTTGATTTCTTCAAATTTAAGATTAAAAGCAGTTTGAATGACAGGTCTTTCAGAAGCAACAACACAAATTTCGTCGTTTTCAAACCAATAACATGGTCTAATTCCTGCTGGATCACGCAGAACAAATGCATCACCATGACCAAATAAGCCAGCCATTGCATAGCCACCATCCCAAAATTCAGAAGACATTTTTAG
>CAMBRH010000064.1 GCA_945870115.1 Chitinophaga pinensis
GAAAAGACAAAAGAAATTTTTTCTGGTTTAACTCCTTGGCAACGTGTTCAATTATCTAGACATCCAGATCGTCCTTATACTTTGGCTTATATTAATTCTATTTCAAACAATACTTTCCAAGAATATCATGGAGACAGAAGTGTGAAAGATGATAAAGCAATGATTGGTGGTTTTGGACTTTTAGATGGCGAAACAGTCATGTTTATTGGTCAACAAAAAGGAATTAATACCAAAATGCGCCAATATAGAAATTTTGGGATGCCAAATCCTGAAGGATATAGAAAAGCATTGCGTTTGATGCGTTTGGCTGAAAAGTTTGGAAAACCAATTGTCACTTTTATTGATACTCCGGGAGCATTTCCGGGTTTAGAAGCAGAAGAAAGAGGTCAAGGTGAAGCTATTGCAAGAAATATCTATGAAATGATGCGTTTGAAAGTTCCAGTGATTTGTGTCATTATTGGAGAAGGAGCATCTGGTGGTGCTTTAGGAATTGGCGTTGGAGATAAAGTTGTAATGTTAGAGAATACATGGTATTCAGTAATTTCACCAGAATCTTGTTCATCTATTTTATGGAGATCTTGGGATTACAAAGAAATCGCAGCGGATGCTTTAAAATTAACTTCAACTGATATGAAAAACAACAAATTAGTTGATGAAGTTATCAAAGAACCTTTAAATGGAGCACACAGAAACCAAGACGAAATGTTTGGAATCGTGAAAAAATATTTGAAAGAAACAATTAAAGACTTACAAAAAATAAAAATTGAGGATAGAATTAATCAACGAATTGAGAAATTCTGCGCAATGGGAGTTTGGGAGTGATTTTGAAAATTATGAGTTATGAATTATGAGTTATGAGTGTTGGATTCATAACTCAACACTCATAATTCAACACTATTTTTATTTCGTCATCCAAGAACCTCCAACACTAATTACGTTGCTTAAGTCCAAATATTTTTGAAAAGTATCTTCTGAAATTCCCCCTGTTGGACAGAATTTTACATTAGGAAATACTTGACCGTAAGTTTTTAAAGCTTCGTATCCACCAAATAAATGTGCCGGAAAGAATTTTAAAGTATCGTAGCCATTTTGTAAAGCTAAAATTATTTCACTTGGAGTTGCAATCCCTGGAATAAAGGCTATTTTACTATTTTCGAAAGCATCAAAAAGTGTGGCACTTATTCCAGGACTTACTATAAAATCAACACCCAATTCAACTGCTTTTTGAATTTGAGCTAAATTGACAACTGTTCCCATTCCTACATCCATTTTACCAGCAAAATCAGACTTTACCTTTTTTATTGCGTCATAAGCAATAGCAGTTCTCAAGGTAATTTCTATGCAATTGATATTTCTTGCTAATAATTTTTCAACTAATGGAGTAATTTCTTCCATAGTATTAAAAGTTACGACAGGAATTACTTGGTGTTTTCCTAAAACCTCTCTGATATTATTTTGTGACATAATTTATTTTTTAGTATAATTTATTTTTATCTGCAGTGTTAAACAAGAAACTTGCTCCTTCTTCACTTGATGAAACCATTTTTCTTAAATTTGTAAAAATCTCTCTTCCAAATCCAAAAGTATCTTCATTGTTTTTTGTTGCGGCATCGCGACTTAAAACTTTTTCAGAATCTAAAACATCTAAGGTTCCTAAATTTGAATCCAAACGAATTCGATCGCCGGTTCTTATTTTTGAAATAACTCCACCATCTTTTGCTTCAGGTGTAAGATGTATTGCTGCTGGCACTTTTCCAGAAGCACCTGACATTCTTCCGTCAGTTAATATGGCTACGTTGAAACCCCTTTTTTGTAAAATTCGTAAAGTTGGAGTTAACTGATGTAATTCTGGCATTCCATTTTGTTTTGGTCCTTGAAATGGTAAAACAGCAACAAAATCTCTTTCTAATTCACCTCGTTTAAATGCAGAAATTAAATCTTCTTGTTCGTTAAAAACAATTGCTTCTGCCTCCACAACCATATTATGTTCGTCAATTGAAGCTGTTTTAATTACACTTCTACCAATATTTCCATTTAACATTACGATTCCGCCATTTTTCAAAAATGGATTTGAAACGGGTCTGATAATACTTTCATTTAAACTTGCAGATGGTCCTTCTACCCAAATTAGTTTTCCATTGTCAATTTTTGGTTCTTTGGTGAATTCTCTTAACCCTCGGCCCATAATTGTATTTACATCCTCATGCAATAACCCATTATCTAGTAAAGTTTTAATTACAAAAGACATTCCTCCAGACGCATGAAAATGATTTACGTCAGCTGCACCATTTGGATAAATTCTTGTTAATAATGGAACTACCGCTGATAAATCAGAGAAATCTTGCCACGTAATTTTTACGCCTGCTGAATTTGCCATCGCAATTAAATGAATTGTATGATTCGTAGATCCTCCAGTAGCTAAAAGGCCAACTAATCCATTAACCACCACTTTTTCGTTATAAATTTTTGAAAATGATCTTCCTAAAGATTTTGCATTGCAATTATCACTTAATACTTTAACAGCATATTCAGTCAATAATTCTCTCAATTCAGTATTAGGATTCACAAAACTAGAACCAGGAAGCTGTAATCCCATAATTTCCATTAGCATTTGATTGCTATTTGCTGTGCCATAAAAAGTACAGGTTCCAGGTGAATGGTATGAGTCTGATTCTCCTTTTAATAATTCAGCTCTTCCAATTTTTCCTTCAGCAAAATCTTGTCGAATTTTTGATTTTTCATCATTTGAAATTCCAGTTTCCATCGGGCCACCAGGAATGAATATTGTAGGTAAATGCCCGAACTTTAATGCTCCAATTACTAATCCAGGAATTATTTTGTCACATATTCCTAATCCTATTGTTCCGTCAAACATATTATGAGAAAGTGCGATAGCCGTAGAAAGTGCAATCACATCTCTACTGAAAAGTGAAAGTTCCATCCCATATTGACCTTGTGTAACTCCATCACACATTGCAGGAACACCCCCAGCAACTTGCGCTACTGCTCCATATTTTTGCGAATAATGTCTAATTTTATCAGGATAATTTTCATACGTCTTATGAGCAGACAGCATGTCATTGTAGGCAGTAACGATGCCAAAATTCGCTTTTTTCATTTCAGCTAATTGCCCCTTTTCTAATGCGGAACAACCTGCGTATCCATGCGCTAAATTTCCACAGCCTAATGCTTCTCGGGTAACACCTTTAGTAAAAGCGTTTTCCATTTGAGCTAAATAGGTTATTCTAGCTTCAGTACTTCTTGCGTAAATTCTATCAGTAACTTCTGAAATTATTTTATTAACCATTTTGTATTTATTACTATTAATATTATAAATTTTTTAATTTATTTTTTCTCTGCAAAAAAAACCTTAATCTCTTCATTTTCACTTCTAAAAAAATGTGAAATCGGATAATTGTTTTGTTTTGCATTTTCTAGCACTTCAATTTTTGAAGGTCCAATTAACATTAAATAAAGGGATTTACTTTCTAAAATCATTGATTTAGAGCACGATATTCTATTTTTGGGATTTACCGGTGCAAAAGTTGAAATAATTTCTGTTTTCGAGGATTTTAGATCGTTTTCTGAATTTTCATCATTTGGGAAAAGGGACGCAGTGTGTCCATCTTCGCCCATTCCTAACACTACAACAGTCAAATCTTTAAAAAATGGAGAATAAGCTAAATTAACTAGTTTTAAATTTTCCTTTTCATCTTCAATTTTATGAACCATTGAAAGAAATTTTGCTTTTGAAGCTAGATTAATTAATAAGTTTTCGTTTACTAATTTTTCATTACTGGCTTCATTTTCATTAGAAACAAAACGCTCATCAACTAATCCAACTGTCACTTTCGACCAATCAATTGCTTTTTTTGATAATATTTGAAATAATCCTTTAGGACTTGTTCCGCCAGAAACCAAAAGACTTGCTTTACCAAGTTGATTAATGGAAGCTTCTAATTCTTTAGAAATATTATCTGCAAGCATGATTTCCATTTCATGCAAGTAATCAAATTTGTGTAATTCCATTTTTATATTTTAAGATTTTGTAACCCAAGTATCTTCCCCTTGCATAATTGAATCACCTGGTCCCCAAGTTCCTGCCTCGTAAAGGATATTCGTTTGATTGACTAATTTCCAGCTATTTGAAATTGATTCTGTCCATTTCCAAGCTGCTTGTAATTCATCTTGACGCATAAAAAGGGTTTGATTTCCTCTGATGACATCGATTATTAATCGCTCATAAGCATCTGGAAACCGTTCTTTAAAGGAATCTATATAATCTAATTTTAAAGAAATAGGTTTATAGCGATATCCACCTGGACCTGGGATTTTTGTCATTTGAACCAATTCTATTCTTTCTTCAGGTTGAAGTCTGATAATTAGTTTATTATTTGACATTTGTTCCTGTGATGGGAAAATGTTGTGTTTAACTGTTTTAAAATTAATTACAATTTCTGAATAGCGTTTTTTCATTCGTTTGCCTGTTCTTAGGTAAAATGGTACGTTTTTCCATCTCCAATTATCAACAAATGCTTTTATTGCAACGTAGGTTTCGGTTCTTGAAGAATATTTTTCGATATCTTCTAAATAAGAACTTACTTCTTCTCCATTTAAATTTCCTCGTGTGTATTGTCCTTTAATAGTATCAGTAACAACACTTTTTTTATTAAATAAACGAAGTGCATCGAGCACTTTTAATTTTTCATTTCTAACTTGATCAGCTTCTAAAATATTAGGTGGCTCCATTGCGACTAAACACAATAATTGCAATAAATGATTTTGAACCATATCTAGTAATGCTCCCGAATTATCATAATAACCTGCTCGACTTCCAACACCCAAACTTTCAGCAACAGTTATTTGAACATTTTCTATGTTTTCACAATTCCAAGCTTTTTCAAATAAGTTATTGGTAAACCTTAAAACCATTAAGTTTTGTACTGTTTCTTTACCTAAATAATGATCAATTCGATAGATTTGTTTTTCTTCAAAAGCTTGACTTATTTGGTCATTTATTTCATTTGATGATTCTAAACTATGTCCTAGTGGTTTTTCTAAAACTACTTTACTGTGAGAATTTACTAAATTAGTTTCTTTTAAAGTACGACTAATTCCGCCAAATGCCGAAGAAGGTGTTGAAAAATAATATATGTTTTGAAATTGGCTATATTGATTTAAAAACTCACTCAAATTTTTGTATTCAAGAGCATTGTTGTCCTTTGCTGTGATTAGAACAACTTTTTGAATAAATGTTTGAATTTCTGCTGCATGTTTTTCTACACTGGTAATTGATTCAGAAATGAATTTTTTTAGTTTCTCATAAAAAATTTCAGTATGATCTTCATGTCTCGTAATTGCTACGATGTTAAATGGATTAATAAATTGTCCATCCATAAAGCGATGAAATAGTGCAGGATATATTTTACGAAGCGCTAAATCACCATCACCTCCAAAAACAATTATATTAAAAGGTTCAAATTTCTCCGTTTGATTTTTCTTTTTATTCATTTTTAAAAAATAATTAAATAATACTCCTTAATTATCATATTATTTTTTTGAAAAAATAAAATAAAAAAGGATATCGAAAGTAATCATTAAAACTTCCTAATGCAAATATATAAAATTATTTTAGTAAATGTCAATATTACACTAAGTATTTTTATTAAGATAATGCTTAGTTAACAAATGATACCTAAATAAAAGATGGTAAAAACAGAGATTTAAATAAAAAATGGAAATTATTTAAAATTTATTACTCAAAAGATTTTTTTAACTCAATCATTTTGATGCAAGCAATTGCACATTCAATTCCTTTGTTTCCGTGCTTTCCTCCAGAACGATCAATAGATTGCTGAATATTTTCATCAGTTAACAAACAAAATGCAACTGGTGAGTTGTATTCTAAGTTTAAGTGCATAATTCCTTGGGTTGTTCCTTGGCAAACGAAATCAAAATGCTTCGTTTCTCCTTGAATAACAACACCAATAGCAACTACACCGTCAACATCTGTATTGTCCAACATCAATTGTGCTCCAAGAGGCAATTCAAATGCTCCAGGAACGAAGCGAATTAAAATGTTAGCTTCAGGTACACCATTTTCTAAAAGTGCTTCTTTTGCACCTTCTAAAAGCTTCATTGTGATAGAATCATTCCATTCAGAAACAACAATGCCGACTTTGAAATCGGCACCATTTGGAATATTATTTTTATCGTATTCCGATAAATTGCGATGAATTGTCGCCATTTTTATTTAGTTTTTGTACTTTTCACTCTAGCGATATATTTATCAATTGATTTAGAGTTAGAAAAGTTTGTATAATTGTCTTTGATCTTTGTGTACAATTCAGTTGCTTTTTCAAAGTCTTTTGTTTCTTCTGCACAAAGTCCAGCTTTAAACAAATATTCTGGAGTGGTTTTTTCATTGTCAACTTTTTCAGCTGCATCAATATACAAATCCATTGCTTCGTTGTATTTTCCTAATTCAGAATAACAATCACCTTGTAAACCAATTGTATAAATTGAAAGGTAAATATCATTTACACTAACGCCTTCAAGTTCCGTAAGCGCTTTTTTAAATTCTCCTTTAGTCATGTATTGACGAGCTAAAACAAATTGTGCTAATTCACCACCTTGTTTTCCATCATATTTTTTAACTACAGAAGCTAATTCATCAATTGCCATATCAACTGAATCTTTGGCAGCATAATTTAAACCAGTATAATATGCATCTTTAGATTTTTCATTTGCAGGTGACCAAATAAATTGTTTATAAGCAAAATAAGCTAAAATTAAAACTACAATTGCACCAACTCCAAATGCAATCATTCGAAGGTTTTTATTATTTTTAAATTGTCCTTTTAAGTCGCTTGATGATAAATTTTCTAACATGTTTTATTTTTTATACAAATGATTTCAACTGTATTTTAGATTTCTCTAAAAAATTAGTTTGCAAAAATAGTTTTTTTTTTCAAAAAACTGATATTTATTTTAAAGTTTTATAAAATTTATTGATTGACTTTAAACAATCAAGTTTAAAATTTTAATTAATTAATCTAAATAAACTGGATTTGTCATATTTTCCTTAACGAAAAGTTCAATTTTCTCGGTACTTTCTTTGGCGAAAATAATTCGTTGGCATTTTCCAAGACTTTCAAATAAGCGCAACACTTTATTTGAATGGTTGTGAACTAAAATTTCATTGACATCAAAAAGGATTATGTGTTTTAATAATTTTAAATTAATTCCATTCTGAAAATACAATTCAATAACGCGTTTTGGATTTCCAATTACAATGTCGCAACCATCAAAAAGATCGTTTCGTTCTTTGATTTTATTTGCTTTGTCATGCACAAGCACGGTTCTTAATTCTGTGCCGTATTTTAGTTGCTTTAATTTTTCTTCAACTTGAAACGCTTCATCAATTCCATTAATTAATATTAAAGCTCTAGGCACGTCATCTTCTGATTCATCTCGTAATTTAACAATTAAATGAATAGAACTCAGCAATATTTCATCTGAAATTTCTTGACCAATAGAAACCAAATCAAATCCACTTTTCATTTTTTTTAAAATCTTTTCTTGATTTTCAGTAAATTCAGTTATTCCAATTCGAGTTAAAGCAAATTTTAGGTTTTCGTTTAAATCTGTAAATTTCATTTGATATTTTTTGTAAAGATAGATAAATTTAAGTTATGAATGTTGAGTTATGAGTTATGAATAAAATTGATTGATCAAAAAAAATCATAAGATTTTGTATCTAAATTAATTAAATCCAAAAATCTTGTAATTTGAAATTCAAATGTGCATTTACACAAATTAAAGTCTTTTACCTTCGGTGCTACTTCGTGGTGTCTTAGGTCTTGCAGTCTTAAGACTTGAAATCTATCTAATTGCTCTTTCATTAAATAACACGTAACCATAACTAATTTGAAACGAAATTGGATTAATTTGCTTTGGAAAATAATTAAAAGTTGCTCTAAGTGGACCAATTGGACTATGGTAAATTGCTGACAAAGCATGTAAAAATGTTTCTCCTTTGAATAATTTTGAATACGAAAAACTTCCGTCATCTAAAACTATTAATTGTTTGAAAGGTTGATAATAATAAGAATCTAAGCGGAAATCTATATTTTTGATTGGACTTAAAATAAAATTAATTCCTACACCTGCATGTTGAGGGGCTCTATATTCAGTTAAGAAAAAACTGTACAAATCTGGAAGAGGAGCAAATTCCGTTGTGTTTAAAAGTGTAGCAGTATAATTTGAAAAAAGAGATTGACTATTTACAATTGCTTTGCCGTGAATACCAAAATGAAAATGTTTTATGCTAATAGGAAAAGTTTGAAATTCGCTATTCAATTGAATCCATTGATGGTGTTTTCGCGTATCGTATTTTAATAATGAAGTTGAGCCAGAAATACTTCTTTCAATTCCATCTACAAAGCGAAATTTTAATAAAAACATGTTCCCCGCATTTGCAAACTGCTTTTTATTTAAAGTGTTAAATTCCATTGTCCAAGAAAGATTGGTTCCTACGAACTTTGTTAAATCTGCCGTGTCTTTACTCGAAAAAGAGGAGGTTTGATAATATGAATCATTTAATTCAAATAGGCGAACATCAAAGGTGTTTTTACCTTTATTTCCGATTGGATTTTTTATTTTTAATCCATAGTACATTTCATTTTGAACTAAAAAAGAGGGTTTAACATCTTCAAAAAATGTTGCTGAACTTCTAAAAAAATCCCAGCGATTCATTGTAAGATAGGGAGAAAATGTAATCGGATAATAATTAGGAATTGTAAAATCAATTGTCGTTTTTATAGAGCCGTAAAATCTACCAAAATAGGATTCTGCCTTAACTTTTATAGCATTTTTTTTTACGGATAAATAACTTAAGCCAATGTAGCCTGTATTTATTGGTCTAGATGAAAAATGCCCACCAACATCTAATTTAAATTCTTTGGTTTTTTTAACATAAATATCCATGTTGTAGGTAGAGTCATTTTTTACTAAAGAAGGATATAAATTATCAACTTGCTCAAAATTAGCTGTTCTAAAATAACGTTTAATCAATTTTTTTTCAGAAAGAATAACTCCTTTTTTATTTTTTGAAATTGAATTTCTCACAAAACTTACGTCTTTATCTTTTTTACTGGTGGTATTAATTCTACTTATTCTTAAAGTAGTTATGGAATTTTTGAAAATACTCCTTTTTTTCTCTAAGTCAGTTGGATTTTCTTTTCTAACAACGTGAATGTTAATTGAGTCAATCATTTTTAAAGTAGAAAAATATCCTTCATCTATAGCTTTTTTTACATTTTCAAAATCAAAAGTTCCCAAAGTAGCTTTTGGCTCTATAATTATTCCGTAATCACAAGGTAAACTAAAGTTTGAATGCGAAACTAACATATTAGTAATTTGACTTATCAAGTTATCTTCCGATGGTTTTGTAGCATTTGAAGTCACATTGCTTCCAATAATATAGTCAACATCAAAATCCTGGTACATTAATTCCACCGGGAAATTATTGTATAAACCTCCATCAAAAAGTAATTTTCCATCAATCTGAATCGGACTAATAAAAAACGGATAAGTCATTGATGCTCTGACAACTAAATTTAGCTTTCCTTTGTCAAAGTTGATGCTTTTTTTGTGTTCAATGTCAGAAGCAACGCACCTAAAAGGAACAAACAATTGATTGAAATCATCATTTTTTGATGCGCTGACCGTTCCAAGAATTCGCATCATTTCAAAATCTAATAAAACAGAAGAAATGAAATTTGTAGGAAGAGATTTTAATAAAGTACTGTCTTTTGCGAAAGGAATACTAAAGATACTGGCATCATTTTCATCTTCTAAAAAGAAAAATTGTTGGTTGTTTTCTAAGCTACCTTGAGTCATCAATTGGAACCTTTTGCTCAAAACATAAGCTTCAATTTCTTTTGGTGAATATCCACTCGCATAAAGTGCTCCGATTAAAGCTCCAGCTGAAGTTCCAGTTATATAATCAATAGGGATTTGCTTTTCCTCTAAAGCTTTCAATACTCCGATATGGGCAAAACCTGACGCACCTCCACCGCTTAAAACTACACCGATTTTTTGCGGAAAAATAATTACGCTTTGAAAAATAATCAGAAGAATTAAATAAAATTTCAAGCTTTATAAAGATTAGAAATGAGATAGTTTTAATGCAAATTTAATTTTTTTTACACAAAAAATATCATTCTGAAAAAATATTTTTCCTATATTTACACTATTTAAATTGATATTTAATTCTAAATCAATGAATATAAAAATTATTTTTACGTACATTTTTCTATTTCTTATTGTCATTTCATGCAAAAAAGATGCTGGTTCAATAAGTTTACATGAAAATTATTTTCCTCTAGAAAATGGACGATTTGTTGAGTATGATGTAACGTCAATTACGCACAATGTTGCTGCTGGAATTCCTGAAACCACAAATTATGTTTTGAAAACCGTGGTTGGTGATACAATAATTGATAATTCAGGAAGAATTGCAAGAAAATTTAGTCGGTGGATATTTAATGTTAATGAAAACAAATTTATTATTAAAGATTTATGGACGGCAATAATTGATCAAAATAGGGCGGAGCTAGTTGAGGAAAATGAAAGAATAATAAAACTGGTTTTCTCTCCAAGCTTAAAAAAAGTTTGGGATATGAATGCTTTTAATTCCAGGACTTCTGTTGAATCCAAATATGAAAACATCCACAATTCAGCATCAATTGGAAGTTTCACTTTTGATTCTACAGTAACTGTTGTTGAAGAAAAATTTGAAAATTTAATTGAGTTTAGAAAAAAATATGAAATTTATGCTAAAAACGTAGGTTTAATTTACAAGTGTTTTAAGGTTTTTGAAATTAGTTCTGGAGATACTTTAAATCCTTTAGTCGGAACTGAAATTTATTACAAAATAAGAAATTATGGCATTGAATAATTTACATTTTGTGAAATATATTTTTTTTTGTATCGTTTTAATATAAACACTTTATATATTTGTGGCTTACATTTTTCATGAAAAATAAATATATTTTCATTCCCTTAATTTTAATTACACTGTTTTATTCTTGTAAAAAAGATAATAATGCGGTGAATTTTCATGAAAATTATTTTCCTTTAACAAAAGGTAAATTTGTAGAATATGACGTTACGTATATTAAACATAATTCCTCAACACTTCACGATACAAGTTATTATGTCTTAAAAACGCTGGTTGGAGATACAATTATTGATAATCAAGGAAGAATTGCCCGTAAATTTTACAGACATATATTAAATACTCAAACTCAACTTTTTGAAATAAGTGATCTTTGGACAGCAATTATTGATGGAGAAAGAGCCGAATTGGTTGAAGAAAATCAGCGTATACTAAAACTTGTTTTTGCTCCAACTTTAAGCAAAGAATGGGATATGAATGCTTTTAATGTTTACGAACCTTTGTTAGCATTTTATGAAAATATTCACAAACCTTTTTCTATTGGAGGTTTTGATTTTGATTCAACAATTACTGTAATTCAAGAAAGAACAGAAGTAACTTTAATAGATTATAGTTTAAAAACTGAAACTTATGCTAAAGATGTTGGTTTAATTTACAAGTATTATAAAGATTTGAATATCAATGATTTTGATACTTTAAATGTAGTTGGAGGTGAAGAAATTTATTATAGATTAAAAAATTACGGAGTTGAATAAGCTTCATTGAAAAAGGAAATATGGATTTTAGTGAAATCAAATTTGATTGCAAATATTTTAAAGGGGGCATTCCTTGTAAACCTAACAAACAATATAATTATACGTGCAGTGATTGTCCAGTTTATACAAAAATTGAAAAACGAATTTTAATTATTAAATTGGGCGCTTTAGGTGACGTAATCCGCACAACGCCACTTTTAGTTAAATACAAAGAACTTTATCCAAATGCTCACATTACTTGGGTAACTTGGAGTCCTAGTATTTTACCTCAAAATGAAATTGATGTGATTTATGCTTTAGATGCAGTGTCAATTTTTAATTTACAGTCAGCGGAATTTGATATTGCCATCAATTTAGATAAAGAAGAAGAAGCGTGTAAGCTTTTAACTCAAGTTAAATCGGTGGAAAAATTTGGTTTCGTTTGGAAAGATAATCACATAGATATTGCTAATACATCTTCTGCGCACAAACTTTTCACAGGTTTATTTGATGATTTATCTAAAAATAACACAAAAAGTTATTTAGAGGAAATTTTTGAAATTTGTAATTTAAAATTCAATCTAGAACCTTATTTAATAAATTTAAATGAAACAATTTCAGATAAATGGAAAAAGCAATTTTCTGAATTGAATGATGAAAACGGTAAGCGAAAACCTTTGATTGGCTTAAATACAGGTTGTGGTCCAAGATGGAATACAAGACTTTGGCCAACTGAAAATTGGGAAAAATTAGCTACACTTTTATTTAAAGCGGGTTACTTACCTGTTTTTTTAGGAGGAGAATTGGAAAATGAAAAAAACATTCATTTAAGTAAAGTTACTGGTGGTTATTATCCTGGATATTTTTCTTTGGAAGAATTTATCGCACTTACTAATTCAATGGATTTGGTTGTAACGCAAGTTTCTATGATGATGCACATCGCAACAGCATTGCAGAAAAAAATGGTTTTGATGAACAACATTTTTAATAAAAATGAATTTGAATTATATGGAAGAGGGGAAATAGTTGGTCCTCCAAACGAATGTGTTTGTTTTTATGGTAATTCTTGCAGCAAAGGAAATTCGTGTATGCACGATATTCTTCCTGAAAAAATCCTTGAAGTAATTGAGAAAAACACCAAGAAGAAATGAAAATCGCTTTTCTTTCCACATTTTTCCCTTTTAGAGGTGGGATTGCACAGTTTAACGCTTTGGTTTTTAGGGAGCTTGAAAAATCAAATGAAGTCAAAGCTTTTACTTTTAAACGTCAATATCCAAATTTTCTTTTTCCAGGTAAAACGCAATATGTTACTGAAAATGATTTGGCAGATAGAATAGATTCAGTTGAAATATTGGATTCAGTCAATCCTTTTTCATATGTAATGACTGCAGCCAAAATAAAAAATTGGAATCCAGATGTTGTTATAACAAAATACTGGATGACATTTTTTGGTCCAAGTTTGGGTTTTGTTTTAGGGAAATTAAACAAAGCAACAAGAATTAGTATCCTAGATAATGTAATTCCACACGAAAAACGTTTTTTTGATGCGGCTTTTAATAAATATTTCCTCAAAAGAAACGATGGATTTATTGTGATGTCTGACAAAGTTTTAGCAGATTTATTGTCCATAAAACCTGATGCAAAATATTTGAGAATAAATCATCCCGTTTATGATCATTTTGGTGAAATCTTGAACCGAGAAATAGCCAAAAAAACATTAAAATTAGATCCA
>CAMBRH010000065.1 GCA_945870115.1 Chitinophaga pinensis
TTAGTGATAAAAAGGAAAAAGGTTTCCAAGAATTAGCTGAATTGAAAGACTGTAAGATTTTACTGGTAGAAGACATGCTTTTAAATCAGAATCTTGTGAGAAAAATTATGCAAAAATGGGATTATGAATTAGACATAGCTAGCAATGGAGTGGAAGCTCTTGAAAAATTGAGGCATAATAAATACGACCTAATTTTAATGGATATCCAAATGCCCATTATGGATGGCTACGAAACTGTGCAGCACATTAGAAATAGTGAAATTGAAAATATTCAACATATTCCAATAATTGCTTTAACAGCTCATGCCTCTAATTCGGAAGCAGAAAAGTGCTTGAATTTAGGAATGAATGCATATTTGGCTAAACCACTTAAATCTGAAAAATTAAAAAAGTTGATTCAACAATTAGTAAAAAATACATCTACAAAAACCATTGAAAAAGAATATGATTTATCCTACCTTATTGAACATGCTGACGGAGATAAAGAATTTTTGATAGATATGATCAATATTTTCTTAAATGAAACGCCAGGATTAATTACAGAATTGAAAAATGCAATTGCTAGTGAAGATTTTGAAAAAATAAAAATTAGTTCACACAGTGCAAAAGGTGTTTTTTTGACCTTGGGTATTCACAGAGCAGGATACTTAATCAGAGAAATCGAAAAATTAGCGGAAAAAAACGAAGATTTAGAAAGTATCATTAAGAAATCAAATGAAATTGAAAAAATTTATTTGGATTCAAAAATCCTTCTTGAAAAAGAGTTGGAAGAGATAAATTGAATTTTTTAAACTCTGTATTAAAATATCTTTCTTAAATTTGAAAATAATTTTCAAACTCAAACCAAGATTAACGTTCCATTTTACATAGCAAAAAGATATTTATCTTCTAAAAAGAAGAAAAATGTAATTCACTTAATTACGCGTATTTCTGTTATTGGAATTGCTGTAACGACAGCTGCTTTAATTATTTTAATTGCTGCCTTTAATGGAATTGAATCAATGTTAGAGAAACTCTACTCAGAATTTGATGCAAATTTGACTATTCGAGCTGTCGAAAGTAAGTCCTTTGATGAAAATGAATTAAATATCAAAAAAATCAAAGCTTTTTCAGAAGTGAAAAATGTATGTAAATCCATTGAGGAAATTGTCATTCTTAAACATGAAAAAAAATGGGCTAATGCAGAAATTTACGGGGTAGAAGAGGAGTTTTTAAAATTAGCAAAAACCAAAAACCACTTGGTTGATGGAGATAATTTTATTTCACAAGGAAATGATAATTTTGCATTAATTGGTGCAACCTTATTAGATAAGTTACAAGGTTTTATTCCAGAAAAAGGAGCCTATGAATCTTTGATAATTTATTTCCCTAAACGAGATGCAAAAATTTCTGTAACTTCTAATCCTTTTCGCGCTGAAATGATTCAAGTTGCAGGAAGATTAAATTTCAACAAAGAAGTGAATGAAGAAGCAATAATTGTTCCTTTAGAATTAGTCAGAAATGCCTTGAATTACGGTACTAATATTTCAGTGGTCTATGTCAATTGCAAACAAAAAGATCAACTGTTTGATTTACAGGAAAAAATTCAAAAACATGTTGGAAAAAAATTCATTGTTGAAACGCATTACGAAAAAAATGCCTTAATATATCAAACAAGTAAAACTGAAAAAGTAATTGTTATTTGCATCTTAGTATTTATATTTATTTTGGCAATTTTCAACTTAGTTGCATCGTTAACTATGTTGTTTATTGAGAAAAAGGACAATTTATTTACCTTAAAAAGTTTTGGAGCAGATAAAAAGTTTATTTTTAGAATTTTCTTTTACGAAGGATTATTAATTTCTTTTAAAGGCATTGTAATCGGCGTGATTTTGGGCTTAATAGTTGCCCTAAGTCAACTGTATTTCAAACTGTTAATACTGCCAAATTCAGGTGGTCAGGCATTCCCAATGTGGATAACATTAAAAGATACACTTTTTGTGTTTGCTATTGTCTCAATTATTTCTATCTTAGCATCTTATTTATCGATTTCACTCTTATTAAAAATTAACGAATCTGATGGCACTTCCAAATAAAAAATTATCTCTTTCTGATTTAGCAACGATTTTAGGAATTTCAAAATCTACAGTTTCTTTTGTTTTAAATAACAAAGGTGATAAATATAATATTAGCAAAGAAACGCAAAAAATGATTCTTGAAAAAGCAAAAGAATTAAATTTTGTACCAAACTTTTTTGCTAAAAGTTTGAGAGAAGGTAAAACAAAAACAATAGGTTTGGTTGTTGCAGATATTTCAAATGCTTTTTATGGTGAGTTATCTAAAATGATTCAAGAAGAATTATATCACCACGATTATAAGCTTTTTATTGTTAATACAAATGACAACAATGAAATTGAATTACAATTGATTCGTGATTTAATAAATCGTTCAATTGATGGATTAATTGTTGCGCCTTGTAATCCAGTTGATAATTTGAAAGAACTTTTCGGAAGTACAGCGATTCCGATTGTATTTGTGGACAGATATGGAGATAATAAAGCTGATTTTGTTGGAGTAAACAACTTTCAAGAAGCATATAATTTAATCAAAAAATTCAAGAAAAAACCAAAAAATTTGGGTGTTTTTTATTACGAAGAAGATGAAATTTCAACTATTCATTTGAGAATTAATGGAATTAAAGCAGCTTGTATTGAGGAAGATATCAATTTTGAATTGATTAATGTACACGACTACAACGAAAAATTGCCAACAAAAATTAAATCAATGAAAAGCAAAGATTTGGATACTTGCATTGCTTTAAATAACAAAGTTGCACTTCAAGTTTTGTCTGTAATCAATGATTTAAAATTAAAAATACCATCTGATTTGGCATTTATTTCTTTCGATGATTCAGAAGCTTTTCCATACTTGAATCCACCAATTTCTGCCTTAAAACAACCAATCAAAGAAATTGGAAGAGAAACAGTAAATCAATTGATTAGAAGATTGAATGAAGAGCAAATTCCAGGAAAATGCGTTGAATTCTCATGTCAATTTGTTGAGAGAGAGTCACATTGATAAATTACTATTTGATAATCCCATATTTACTAAATTTCAATTTATCTTGTTAAACTTTTTCATCTATGAATTGTATTAACTTCCTCCCTTGAGGGAGGAAAGAGGAGGGTGAAGATTTATAGTGGATTTTACAAAATATCAGCATGTCAAAATTAATTTTCATTACGTTTTCTTTTTTTAGTTTTTTTAGTTTTAGTCAGTCTAAAATAAAAAAATTTGAAAACATTAAGTATTTGAGTTACTCTGACTCACTTTATAAACAAGGTAGTTATTACTTTAAAAATGATTCAGTTTTTTTTGGAATTTCAGATTATACTACTTGTTCGGGATTTGATACAAAAACAAGAGGGTTTCATGTGTTTTCTTTTGGGTACAACATTGCAACTTATTACATTAGTGGAGATTATATGAAAATTATTTGTGGTACTGAAAATGATTATAAATTAATTTATGTTTATTTAAAGGGTCAACATTATACTGATTTTTTAAAAGAAAATACTATTAATGGAAAATTCTTACCTTTAAATGATATTCGTATTAATGGTAAAAAACCAAAGTTGTTTTGTGGTCTTAAAAAAATGAAAAATCGAGCTTTTACTTATAAGTTAGTAAATGAATGTCAAAACTTGTAAAAACTGATTCACTTTACATATTTCATACATGTAGTTTCTTCAGAATTAGAAAGTTTTGGTATTATACATTCCAAACAATAATAAATCTCAAATAGAGTTAGTTTATTTATAGGTACAAACATTTTTCATAAGAATCAAGTCTTATGTCTTACGTCCACAAGTCTTAAGTCTATCTTACTTCACATATTTCATACTTGCTTTTTCTTCAGAATTGGCTAGTTGTAAAAGGTACATTCCTGAAGATAGCAAATCTGTTTTAAAAGTGATTTTATTTAAGCCTTTATTTGGATTTATTTCTTCTTTATAAACAATTTTCCCACTCAAATCATAAACAGTAAATTGATGTGTAATTTCTTTGATAGCAGAAAAATGAATTTCAACTTCTTGGTTGTTTTCATTCATTCCTTCAAAAGATAAACTGTTTGATTTGTTTTTACAATTGGAAGAAATTACATCAAAAGTTTTGCTCACTCCATTAAAATCAGTTTGAGAAAGTCTGTAATAAACGATTTTTGATTTGCTATCTTTATCTAAAACTTCGTAATTTGATGTTGAAGATTTTATTCCACTAGGTGAAACAATCTCAAAAACTTCAAAATTTATTCCATCAAGAGATTTTTCCAAGGTGAAAAAAGCATTGTTATTTTCGCTCGCTGTTGACCAATATATTTTGCGGTAATTATCGTAGCAGTAAGTGTTGAAACTCATTAATTCAACTGGAAGTAATACTGGTGGATTGCAAAAAGTTTGGTTGTTGTTTACACCACCAGTTGATGCCGTAAAACCAAAAAATGGAGTATTTGTGCCAAAAACTGTTAATGGATTAAAACTTGTTGAAATTGTTCCATAATTTGTAGAAAGAGCCGTGTTGAATACGGTTGCAGTTAAAGTTGTTGTACCTGAGTTCCAAGCAATTCTTAAAATGTGATTACTTCCATTTTCAATGTTGTAATTTGATCCAGCATTTCTTAATCTAACTGCCGTAGGTGCCGCAGTTCTTTCTCCTGCTCCTGTTGCATCGCAATTTCCATCTGTATCTGGATTGATGTTTCCATTGTACCAAATATCAATATGGTCTGGATCTTCTGATCCTCCGCAGCCAATAAAAGATGTATTGAAATCATCTCTATCTTCTGTGTTTATATAAGTATCAATTTCTACAATTACTGAATTTAGAATACCTCCTGAACCCAAAGAACCTCCATTATTTCCACATTTACATCTACCTAAAGGATCATTTTGCATAGTAAAAGCAATTCCATCTCCTCCACCATCGCTTGAACCAAGATTCACAGTGAAATCGTATGTGAAATTACTCGTAAAATTTAAAGTAGAATTCAAATCCCAAGCACATCCCCTTTGATCTCCTGTTGCTGAAGTTAAATTCACACAAGTGTATGGTGATGGTGAAACCGCATCGTCTACCAATGTATATTGAAGAGCTGCTGCTGTAGTGAAACTCCAAATGGTGCACCCAGCTGAAGTTCCTCCTGAATTTTTTGGTCTAATTTGCCAGTAATAAGTTGTTGAGGGATTTAAAGCTGGAGTTGTGTAACTAGTTCCAGCTTGATTCACTACAAAAGGCGGTGAAACTGCTGTTCCAAAGTAAATATCATAACTTGTGGCAGCGCTGCAACCACTTGCTGGAGGGGTCCAAGTCAAGGTATTTGCTGCACAAGTGGAAACATTAATACCAACCGCGGCATTGGCAGGTGAAGGAGATGTTGCACAGGCAGGAGCACTTGGCGTGCAACATGTTATAGCTAATGAAAATGTTCCTGTAGCAGAACTATAACCGTTTACCAATATGTAATAATTTGTTCCTACACTTGTTGTAAAAGTAACAGTTGACTGCGCGCCACAACCATCATCGTTACTTGTAACACAAGTGGTCATTGTTCCACAGGCTCCAGTTCCAGAATAAACATTTAATTTTGAATCATAGGAAGTACCAGCGCATAAACTTGCAGTAACTATCGAACCATCACCAGTAAAAACATACCAAACACCTCCGGCAGATGGAGAAGTAGAAGAACAAGAAGGTAAAGCAGTTTCTCCTGTATCTGTTGAACCAACGGTTGTCCCAGCATAAGTTCCACCGCAAATTACAGAAATTGCCCCTGAACATAAATCATTTCCGACACCAGCTGGAGCAGCACTTACGGCACAAATATTTCCCGTTAAATTATTTGTATTATTTCCACTTCTTCTTTGTATTTGGATTAAGTATGTTGTACCATTTGTTGTCGCAAAGTTTATTGAGCCTGAACCACCGCTTACAACCATTGCGCAAGTGATTTCTCCACTTACACAGGAAGTAAATGCCGCTAAACTAGCATCTCTAGATGTTCCACTAATTGTTACAGTCATGGTATTTCCAGTTCCAATAACAGTATACCAATGATCGTCATAAACTGTTCCTGTTGCGCAACTTGCGTTACCATCTGGTGTTGTTCCATCGGCATCTACTATGAAAGAACTAGTTGTACAACTTGTATTTACTGCTAAACTAGTTGCTGACCCACAGTCATCAGTTTGCGAAAAAAATGAGAAAATAATAAAAATTAAGAAAAGAGTAAGTATTGATTTCATATTTTATGGTTTTACAGTGGTGCAAAAATATACTAAATCATTTTAGTAAAAAATTTATTTATTACATTTTTGTAGTATTATTGGAATTATTAGCGGATATTATTGAGTTAAAAACGCAATAAACTAAAACGAATTACTAAATCATTTTAGTGATTATTATTGGAATCCTAAAATTTAATTTTGATTTTAAAAAGAAATCTCCTTTTTAGTTTTATACTTTTGTATTTTTAAAAAAAGAAAAAATGGCTAGGATTATTATACTTTTAGTAATAGCAATTTCAGGGATAATTGGAAGTTATGTATATCTCACTAAAGATAAAAGACATTCCTTAGAAATAATTAATCCGATTGATGTGAATCCTGAAATGGTTGATTCTTTAATGCAAAGAAAAGGCTATGGACATAAAATTGGCAATTTTGAATTTAAAAATCAATATGGAAAAACAATTTCCCTTTCAGATTTAAAGAATAAAATTTTTGTAGTTGAATATTTTTTCACAACTTGCGGAACAATTTGTCCAAAAATGAATATTCAAATGCAACGAGTTCAAAAGGCTTTTTTAAAAAATCAAAATGTAAATATTTTAAGTTTTACCGTGAATCCTGAAATTGATACACTTGAACAAATGAAAATGTATGCTGATGCACATGGGGCAATTTCAGGAAAATGGCATTTTTTGACAGGTGAAAAAACAAAATTGTATGAATTAGCACGAAAATCATTTTTTGTACTGAAACCAGCCGAAGCTCAAAATTTAGGCGATGCAGGTGGTGATTTCATTCACACTAATAATTTTGTTTTAGTTGATAAGCAACTCAGGATAAGAGGTTATTATGACGGCACAAGTACGAAAGAAGTTGATCATTTAATTGAGGATATCAATCAATTAGTAAATGAAAATGAATAAAAAACTGTAACAATGATTTTAAAATCGATGGAAAATAAAAGTCCTAACATCTTAAAATCCTAATATCTAAATTAACATGGAAAAAACAAACTACGGAGCCTTATCAACATTAATTACAGTTTTCTTTTTTTGGGGATTTATCGCCGCAGGAAATAGTATTTTCATTCCTTTCTGCAAATCTTATTTTGATTTAGACCAATTTCAAAGTATGTTAATTGATTTTGCATTTTACTTTGCTTATTACATCGGAGCATTGATTTTATTTATTGTAGGAACACAAAAAGGTCAAGATCCAGTTGGAAAATGGGGATATAAAAATTCCATTGTTTATGGACTTTTATTTTCTGCACTTGGAGCAGCTGCAATGATTATTTCAGTTTATATGGATGTTTTTGTAGGAATGCTTTTTGGTTTATTTATAGTAGCATTGGGTTTTTCACTTCAACAAACAGCTGCTAATCCATTTGCAATAGCACTTGGTGATGAAAAAACTGGTTCAAACAGAATTAGTCTTGGTGGAGCAATAAATAGTTTGGGTACCTCAATTGCTCCATTAATTATTGGGTTTGTGCTTTTTGGTTCGGTAGTCGTAACGGACGAAATGAAAAAAGAACTTACTACAGATAAAGTTTCAATTCTTTACATATGTGTTGGTTTATTATTTGTTGGAATTGCAGCTTTATTTTATTTTTCTAAAAAAGTTCCTTCAGGAAAATTAATTGAAAATAATATAACGGAAAAATCCCCAAAAGCAAATAAAGCATTAGCCTCTTTGTTGATAATGACAGGTTTATTGATAACTTGTTTTACTCCAGTTTTTAATAGTTACCGAAGTGATCAAGCAAAACAAATTGCGAAAACTGAAAAACAACTAGAAAGCGTGATGAAAATAACGTCAAATGAGGCTACAATTTCTGTTTTACAAAAAGAAATAGAAACTTTAAAACGTCCACTTGAACAAAAAAGAATGCTTTGGTTAAGTGGTGGTTTATTTGTTGTGGTTGGAGGAATTTTATCATCATTTGTTTTAGCTAGAAAAAAGAAAGAAGGATGGGGCGCTATGCAATATCCTCAATTGGTTCTTGGAATGCTTGCAATTTTTGTCTATGTTGGAGTTGAAGTTGCAATTGGAAGTAATTTAAGTGAATTACTTTCTAAAAAAGAGTTTGGTGGTTATAGTTCTATTCAGACCGCTCCTTTTATTGGACTTTTCTGGGGTAGTTTAATGATTGGTCGCTGGGCGAGTGCTATACACGCATTTGAATTAAGTAAACAAATGAAAACAATTTTAACAAGTGTAATTCCGTTTGTGGCTTTTGGCTTAGTTCTAGGTTTTTCCGCAATAATGGGGCACGAAATCAAAGATTTATATTTGTACATAATTTGCGTCGCAGTGTTAGTTGTTGGTTTTTATTTTACACAAAATAAACCTGCAAAAACTTTATTGGTTTTTAGTTTATTAGGTGTGATTGCAACTTGCATTGGCATTTTTTCAACAGGGATAATTTCTGTTTACGCTTTCCTTTCCGCTGGTTTATTTTGTTCTATCATGTGGCCTTGTATTTTTTCTCTTTCACTTGCAGGACTTGGAAAATACAAAGCTCAAGGTTCAGCTTTCTTGATTATGATGATTCTCGGAGGAGCGATTATTCCTCTTATTCAGGCGAAATTAGTTGATATCACAGGAATTCAAAAATCCTATCTAGTAGGAACCTTTTGTTTTATTTACCTTGCAATCTTTGCTGTTTGGGTGAATAAAATTTTGAAAAAACAAGGAGTTGGTCTAGATTAAAATTTACAAAATTCTCCAAAATTATTTTCATTCGTTAAAAAGTAGTTAATTTTGGCACAAGTTTTGAAAACTTACGTCTATAATTTATAAATTCGTACAATAAATATAATATATATGAAATCAATTTTGTTTTTTTTAGCACTAGGCCTTAGTTTAACTGGGTTTTCACAAAAGATTAAAATAAAAATTAACAATCAAAAAGATACGACCGTCTTTTTAGTTAAATATTACGGTAAAGGCATGTATTACGCTGACACCGCAATTATGAAAAATGGTGTTGCTGAGTTTAATACAACAATTAAAGGGAAAGAACAAAAGCCTGGAGTCTTCGCTTTATTTATGCCTGGACAAAAATATTTCGATTTTATTTTCAACAATGAGGAAGTAAATTTAGAAACCACTAGTCCTGATTTTGTAAACACAATGGTTGTGAAAAAATCGGAAGAAAATAAAGTTTTTGTTGAATATGTAAAATTCATATCTAAACAAAGAAAAACTGCTGGGGATTTAATTAAACAACGTGATACTTTCAAAAAAGAAGATGCTGAATACAAAAAAATATCAGCCGAAGTAGATGAAATTAATAAGTCTGTTTCAACTTATCAAACTGATTTAATTAAAAACCATGCTACAAAATTAGTTTCAAAAGTCGTTAAAATGTCAGTTGATATCATTGTTCCAGAAGCACCAAGAAATGAAAAAGGAATATTGATTGATTCAAATTTTGCCTATCATTATTACAGAGATCATTATTTTGACAACATCGATTTGAAAGATGATCGCCTATTGAATACTCCAATGTTTCACAATAAAATGGAAGAATTTTTCGGGAAAAGAATGTTAATTCAACATCCTGATACGATTATTAAATACGGATATTGGTTTGTAGATCAATTGGATCAAAAATCTGAATTATTCAAATATTGTTTAACGCATATTACCTCGACTTCTGAGAAATCGAATATTATGGGTATGGATAAAGTTTTCGTGAGAATGGGTCAACGTTATTATTGTACAAAAAATGCTGAAGGAAAATCACCTGCATATTGGATAACTGACGATAAAATGGTTGAATTGTGCGAAAAGGTTGAAACTCAAAAAAACCTGGTACAGGGAGTTATTCCACCTAATGTTTCTTTAAGAGATACGACTGATGTAACTTGGAGAGATTTTTATAGCTTGAAATCTGATTATACAATTCTATTTTTCTGGGATCCAGACTGCGGACATTGTAAAACTTCAACGCCTAAATTACAAAAATTATATGCTGAAAAATTAAAAGCAAGAAATGTAGAAGTTTTCGCTGTAGCCAAAGCAATAGGAGAAGATTTTGATAAATGGAAAGCTTTTGTTAAAAAGAATAATTTGACTTTTATCAATGTTGGATTGACAGATAAACTTTACAAAGACGCACAAACTGATGCGCGTCAATTTATTCCAAAATATACAACAATTCAGGCTTTAAATTATCAAGAAACATTTGATATTTATACAACACCACGTGTTTTTGTATTGGATAAAGACAAAAAAATCATTGCAAAGCAACTTTCTATTTCTCAATTAGAAGATTTTATGGATAGAATGCAAAATGTGAAAGCAGATAAAATTATTGAGCCAGATCCAGAAGATAAGGAAACTGACAAACATTAAATATTAACCTTTTGTATCGCCCCGAAAGTCAAATCCTTCGGGGCTTTTTTATGAATAAAAATACCATTATCCTTCTTGGACTTGTTACTTTATTAGTTTTTCCAGCAATTTCGTTAGCTGTACTTTGGTTTTTTTCTTCAAAGAATCCTATTGATTTGCTTGAATTAAATTCTTTTCACCTTGATTATATTTCATATGGAATATTTTTTGGAGTTGCCTATGCCTTTTTGAGTTTATGGCTTTTTAACCGACCCTATTTTGAAAGTGAAATGAATCAGCATAAGAGATTAATTTCTCAATTAAATTTAACGCTTTTAGATAAAACATTCCTTTCATTTTGCGCAGGTTTTGGAGAAGAAATTTTATTTAGAGTTGGTATGCAACATTATTTAGGGGTCTGGATTACAAGTATTTTTTTTATTGCCATTCATGGCTATTTAAATCCTAAAAAATTAAGGTTGGCAATTTATGGGTTATTTTTAATCCCTTTTATTTTAATTCTTGGGTTTTCGTATGCTAAATTTGGACTTTGGTCAATTATAGCTGCACATTTTTCCTACGACTTGGTGCTGTTTTTATTTATTAAGAAAGAAAATAGTTCGTTGCATTTTGAAGAAAATTTCAGATTAGAAGAGAATTTTTCTGCTTGTGATGAGGAGGGATAAATTCGTTTTTTATTTTAATTTAAATTAATAATCAGATTTAATCAAAAATATTTTCATCATTTTTATTTTTTTTTAGATTATTTGTTGTTTTATAAAATTAAAGATTTATCTTTGCAACCCAATAAACATGCATTGGTCATCATTTTAGAAATAATTTAAACAAAAATATGTTAATAATTCCAGTTAAAGAGGGAGAAAACATCGAAAGAGCCCTTAAGAAGTACAAGAAAAAATTTGACAAAACAAATGTCATGAAACAATTAAGAGCTCGTAAAGAGTTTATTAAGCCATCCGTTATTAATCGTCAAGATAATATCCGTGCAGCTTACAAAGAGAAAATGTATTCTGCAGAACAGTAGAATTTAAAATATAGCTGAAATTTATTACACTTTTATTATAAATAATAGAACTTTAATTTTATTTTATCGTAAAAGGAGCTTATGGCTCCTTTTTTTGTTTTGGAAAAATTCGAATCTTTTTTAGGTTCAGAAAAAAGATATTCAACACATACGGTTGAAGCTTATTTAATGGACTTAAAACAATTTTTTGATTTCCTTGAAATAAAGGAGTCGAAAGAGCTTGAAGAAATCAATCATCACATTTTAAGATCTTGGATTGTTTTTTTAAGTGAATCAGATTTAGAAAATAAATCAATCAATCGCAAGCTTGCAAGTTTGAGAACCTTTTTTAAATGGTGTCTGAAGCAAGAATTAATAAGTCAAAATCCTTCTTTAAAAATAAGAGGACCCAAACAAATTAAAAAATTACCTACATTTATCAAAGAAAGTGATTTGTCAAAAGAAAAATTAGATGATTTGTTTTCAAATGATTTTGATGGTGTTAGGAATAAATTGATGTTTGAAATGTTTTATCAAACTGGAATTCGTTTAAATGAATTAATTGAATTAAAAGATGAAAACGTTACTGGTTCAGCAATAAAAGTTCTCGGTAAAAGAAATAAAGAAAGAATAATTCCCATTTCAGAAGAATTAACAAAATTAATTTCTGAGTATAAACATATTAAAAACAATGTTTTAAGCAATGAGAATGTTTTTTTTATCCTTCTAAATGGAAAAAAGTTATATCCAAAATTTGTTTATCGCAAAATAAATACATACCTTAGCTTGGTAACAAGTTTGGATGTGAAAAGTCCACACGTTTTAAGGCACACTTTTGCAACACACATGTTAAACAACGGAGCTGGCTTAGAAACTTTGAAGGATTTGCTTGGGCACAGTAGTTTGGCTGCTACACAAGTTTACACACATAACTCGTTTACACAATTAACTAATATTTATTCATCAGCTCACCCACGTGGGCACAAAAAAGATTAAACCATGGAAGTTAAAGTTCATTCAGTTCATTTTTCAGCTGATAAAAAATTAGTAGATTACATTAATGAAAAAGTAAATAAATTAGATTTATTCTATGATAATATAATCGCAGGAGAGGTATTTTTGCGAATTGATAATACGAGTGAAAATGACAATAAAATAAGTGAAGTGAAACTTTTCGTTCCAGGCAAAGAGCTGTTTGCAAAAAAACAAGGCAAATCATTTGAAGAAGCAATTTCACTTTCAGTAGAAGCCCTAAGGAAACAAGTAGAAAAAACTAAAAAAGTTTAACAAGCTAAGTTCTTGTATTTAAATTGATTATTGATGAGGTGGATTAATTCACCTCTTTTTTTTTGATTTTTTTTATTAAAAGTGTTGCAGTATTAAATTTTATGCGTAGATTTGCAAACCCAAAAGGAAATATTTACTATTTTTTCAAGGGTTTTTTAAGCAAGTAAACGTTCTTTAAATAATTTAATTTTCAAGTATTGCCGGTGTAGCTCAGTTGGTCAGAGCAGCTGATTTGTAATCAGCAGGTCGGAGGTTCGAATCCCTCCACCGGCTCAATATTGGGGGTGTCGCATAGTGGCTATTGCATCAGACTGTAAATCTGCCACCGTAAGGTATCGTTGGTTCGAGTCCATCCACCCCCACAACATTGAAAATAAATAATAAGCGGGAGTAGCTCAGTTGGTAGAGCGTCAGCCTTCCAAGCTGAGGGTCGCGAGTTCGAATCTCGTCTCCCGCTCTATTTACAAGAACGTTTGCCGGTGTAGCTCAGGGGTAGAGCG
>CAMBRH010000066.1 GCA_945870115.1 Chitinophaga pinensis
CAGCCTTCCAAGCTGAGGGTCGCGAGTTCGAGTCTCGTCTCCCGCTCTTATTTTTTAGTAACTAAAGGCCGGTGTAGCTCAGGGGTAGAGTGCTTCCTTGGTAAGGAAGAGGTCACGAGTTCAATTCTCGTCATTGGCTCATACGATGATTCATCCAAAATTATGGATGAACTTTTGTATATAGTAAAGTTAGCAAATAATTAATAACAAAGTAACAAATAAACAAAAATGGCAAAGGAAAATTTTAACCGATCCAAACCACACGTTAACATCGGAACTATCGGACACGTAGATCATGGTAAAACTACCTTGACTGCTGCAATTTCAAGCGTTTTAGCTTCAAGAGGTCTTGCTGCTGTTCGTGATTTCTCTTCAATTGATAACGCACCAGAAGAAAAAGAACGTGGTATTACAATTAACACTTCTCATATTGAGTATGAAACATTAAACCGTCACTATGCTCACGTTGACTGTCCAGGTCACGCGGATTACGTAAAGAACATGGTTACTGGTGCTGCTCAAATGGATGGAGCAATTTTAGTTGTTGCTGCAACAGATGGTCCAATGCCACAAACTCGTGAGCATATCCTTTTAGGTCGCCAAGTAGGTGTTCCAAGAATGGTTGTTTTCATGAATAAAGTTGATATGGTTGATGACGAAGAACTTCTTGAATTAGTTGAGATGGAAATTCGTGAATTATTATCATTCTATAGTTATGATGGTGACAATGCTCCAGTTATTCAAGGTTCTGCTTTAGGAGCTTTAAATAATGAAGAGAAATGGGTTGCTAAAATTGACGAATTAATGGATGCTGTAGATACTTATATCGAATTACCTCCTCGTGAAGTTGACAAACCATTCTTGATGCCAGTTGAAGATGTATTTACGATTACTGGTCGTGGTACAGTTGCAACAGGTCGTATCGAAACAGGTATTATCAATTCTGGTGAATCAGTTGATATTTTAGGAATGGGTGACGAGAAATTATCTTCTACTGTAACAGGTGTTGAAATGTTCCGTAAAATCTTAGATAGAGGTGAAGCAGGTGATAACGTTGGTCTTTTATTAAGAGGTATTGAAAAATCTCAAATTAAAAGAGGAATGGTTATTTGTAAACCAGGATCTACAAAACCTCACAATGATTTCAAAGCTGAAATCTATGTATTGAAAAAAGAAGAAGGTGGACGTCACACTCCATTTCATAACAAATACCGTCCTCAATTCTATTTCCGTACAACTGACGTTACAGGAGAAATCTTCTTAACAGATGGTCGTGAAATGGTTATGCCAGGTGATAACGTATCAATTACTGTAAAATTAATTGTTCCTGTAGCTATGGACAAAGGTTTACGTTTCGCAATCCGTGAAGGAGGTAGAACTGTTGGAGCTGGTCAAGTTACTGAAATTATAGCTTAATACTTAAGCATATAATATTATATTAAAGGGGAACTTGTTTCCCCTTTTTATGCGGGTGTAGCTCAGCTGGTAGAGTAGTGGTCTCCAAAACCATTGGTCGTGAGTTCGAATCTTACCGCCCGCGCTAATAGTGATTACAAATACAATTAAGGTGTCAAAATTAAAAAATTACTTCAACGAAACTGTTAACGAAATGCGTTACAATGTTTCTTGGCCGACGTTAAAAGAATTGCAGAGCAACACCATTATTGTGGTAGTTGCTACTGTTATTTTTGCAATTCTCATTTTTGTAATGGATTTCCTTTTTGGAATTTCTGCTGCAGATGACAAATCATTTTGGAGAGGTGCTTTAGGTTTCATATATAATATGTTCAAATAGACTTAAACCAAAAATGGGAGATATTAAAAAAAGATGGTACGTTGTTCGTGCTGTTAGTGGAAAAGAAAAAAAAGTAAAAGAGTATCTTGAACTTGAAATTACGAGACATAAATTAAATGACTTTGTAGAACAAGTGTTGATTCCTACTGAAAAAGTTTTTCAAATTAAAAATGGAAAAAAAGTAAGTAAAGAAAAATCTTATTTACCAGGTTACGTTTTGATTGAAGCTGCTTTGGTTGGTGAAGTTCCTCACGTAATTAAAGGTATTCCGAATGTAATTGGATTTTTAGGTGCTGAAAAAGGTGGTGCTCCTGTTCCAATGCGTTTAGCTGAAGTTAATCGTATTTTAGGAAAAGTTGACGAACTACTTGAAACAGAAGAAGAAATGAAAATTCCTTTTGTTGTTGGTGAGCCAGTTAAAGTAATTGACGGACCTTTCCAAAACTTTACAGGTGTTGTTGATGAAATCAACGAAGATAAGAAGAAATTAAAAGTTATGGTGAAAATTTTTGGAAGAAAAAATCTTCTAGAATTAAGCTATATGCAAGTAGAAAAAGAATTATAAGTTGTATTAACCGTAGGAGTGAGCCCAGTGTCATAAAGCTTCCCATTTGACGCTCATGTTAGACTACATAAATTATAAATAAATGGCTAAAGAAGTAGCAGCATTGATCAAATTACAGATCAAAGGTGGCGCAGCAAATCCAGCTCCTCCAGTAGGACCAGCATTAGGTGCTAAAGGGGTGAACATCATGGAATTTTGTAAGCAATACAATGCTAGAACTCAGGACAAACCTGGAAAAGTTTTACCTTGTGTTATCACTGTTTACAGTGATAAATCATTTGATTTCATTATCAAAACTCCTCCAGCTCCAATTCAAATTTTAGAAGCAGCTAAGCTTAAAAAAGGGTCTCCGACTCCAAACAAAGCGAAAGTAGGTTCTATTACTTGGGATCACGTTAAAGCAATCGCTGAAGACAAAATGACAGATTTTAATTGTTTTACAATGGATTCTGCAATGTCTATGGTTGCTGGTACAGCTAGAAGTATGGGTATAACTGTTAAAGGTGGTGATGCACCAAAAACTAAATAATTGTAAGACATGGCAAGAGTATCTAAAAAGAGAAAAGAGGTGTTAGCTAAATTTGATTTAGTTAAACCTTACAGCTTAGTTGAAGCATGCGATTTAGTGAAAAACATCACTACAACAAAATTCGACGCTTCAGTTGACATCAGTGTAAGATTAGGAGTTGATCCTAGAAAAGCAAATCAAATGGTTCGTGGAACTGTTGCATTACCTCACGGTACTGGTAAGGATGTTAAAGTACTTGTACTTTGTACTCCAGACAAAGAGGCTGAGGCAATTGCTGCAGGTGCAGAATTCGTTGGTTTAGATGACTACATTGAAAAAATCAAAGGTGGTTGGACAGCAGTTGATGTAATTATAACTATGCCTTCAGTAATGGGGAAAGTTGGTGCATTAGGTAGAGTGTTAGGACCAAGAGGTTTAATGCCTAATCCAAAAACTGGAACTGTAACTATGGAAGTAGGAAAAGCTGTTGAAGAGGTTAAAGCAGGTAAAATTGACTTTAAAGTTGACAAATATGGAAATATCCATACTGCAATTGGAAAAGCTAGTTTTGATGGTGAAAAATTAAAAGAAAATGCAATGGAATTAATCGTTGCTTTGAACAAATTGAAACCATCTGCTGCTAAAGGAACTTACATCAAAAGTGTTTTCATTAGTTCAACAATGAGTCCAAGTATTCAAATTGACGCTAAATCTGTGGTAGCTTAATAAACTTAGTATTATGACAAAAGAAGAAAAAGCTAAATACATAGATGAACTTACAGTAGAATTATCTCAATCAGGTGTTTTTTACCTTGCAGATACTTCAGAATTAACTGTAGAAACTATCAATCAATTACGTAGAAGATGTTTTCAATCTGACATTCGTTTAAAAGTTGTAAAAAATACACTTTTACAAAAAGCGATGGAAAGAATTGAAGGTAAAGACTACAGCGAATTGAATGCAGTTTTATCTGGTCCAACATCTATTATGTTTGCAGAAGTAGGTAATTTACCTGCTAAAATTATCAAAGAATTCCGTAAGAAAAACGCAAAACCAATTCTTAAAGGAGCATTCATTGACGAAGCAATATTCATTGGAGATAATCAACTAGATGCTCTTGCTACTTTAAAAAGCAAAGAGGAATTGGTTGGAGATATCCTTGGATTACTTCAAAGTCCTGCTAAAAACGTTATCTCTGCCCTTAAAGGTCAAGGAGGTAAAATTGCAGGAATATTAAAAACTCTTGAAGAAAGAGTAGCATAAAAAAAAGTAAAGTATTTAATTTTTAAAATAAAATAAAAATGGCTGATTTAAAGCAAATTGCGGAAACGCTAGTTAACTTAACAGTAAAAGAAGTAAATGAACTTGCAACTATCCTTAAGGATGAGTACGGAATCGAACCAGCTGCAGCTGCTGCAGTAATGGTATCTGGTGGTGCTGATGCTGGTGAAGCTGCTGCTGAAAAAACTGAATTCGATGTAATATTGAAAGCAGGTGGACCAAACAAGTTGGCTGTAGTGAAATTAGTAAAAGAATTAACTGGTAACGGTTTGAAAGAATCGAAAGATTTAGTTGATGCTGCTCCATCTACATTGAAAGAAGGAATTTCTAAAGATGAAGCTGAAGCACTTAAAAATTCTCTAGTTGAAGCGGGAGCTGAAGTTGAGATTAAATAATTTTTTACAATTTATTCAGGGAAAGGCACTGCTTAATAAGCTAGTGCCTATTCCTGTTTATTTGCATTAAGTGCATAAAAGTCCTTTTTCATAAAATTAATTCTTTTAGCCTTGGCAACATCAAGCAATATATCGACAAGAATAAACTTTGCATCAAGCAAAAGTAAATTTGAATATCCTGATTTTTTAGATATTCAATTAAAATCCTTCCAAGAGTTTTTTCAATTAGAAACTACTCCTGAAAACAGAGATTCTGAAGGATTATTTAAAGTATTTTCGGAAAATTTCCCTATTACTGATACTAGAAATCAGTTTGTATTGGAATTCCTAGATTACTTCGTTGATCCACCACGTTACACAATTGAAGAGTGTATTGGAAGAGGATTAACTTATAGTGTGCCGCTTAAGGCCAAATTAAAATTGTATTGTACAGATCCTGAACATGAAGATTTTGAAACAATTGTTCAAGATGTTTATTTAGGAACTATCCCATACATGACTCCAAAAGGATCATTTGTGATCAATGGTGCTGAGCGTGTTATCGTTTCTCAGCTTCATCGTTCCCCAGGTGTTTTCTTTGGACAAAGTCGCCATGCGAATGGTACAAAATTGTATTCTGCACGTGTTATTCCTTTCAAGGGTTCTTGGATTGAATTTGCTACAGATATCAACAACGTAATGTATGCTTACATCGATCGTAAGAAAAAGTTACCTGTTACAACTTTGTTCAGAGCAATTGGTTATGAAACAGATAAAGATATTCTAGAAATTTTTGGTTTAGCTGATGAAGTTAAAGCAAATAAAGCCAACTTAAAAAAATTAGTTGGTAGAAAACTTGCTGCAAGGGTTTTAAAAACTTGGATTGAAGATTTCGTAGATGAAGATACTGGAGAAGTTGTTTCTATTGAAAGAAACGAAGTTCTTTTAGATCGTGAAACAGTTTTAGATGAAGATTCTGTTGAATTAATTATCGATGCTGGTGTAAAAACTGTAATTCTTCACAAAGAAGATGTAAATACAGCAGATTATACTATTATTTATAATACACTTCAAAAAGATACTTCAAATTCTGAAAAAGAAGCTGTTGAACATATATATAGACAACTTAGAAATGCCGAACCGCCAGATTATGAAACAGCGAAAAATGTATTTGAAAAATTATTTTTCTCAGATACTCGTTATGATTTAGGTGAAGTTGGTCGTTTTAGATTAAATAAAAAATTATATTCTGACGATGTTGAAACTTCTAGAGTTTTAACTAAGAATGATATTATTTCTATCATTAAATATTTGATTGAATTAATCAATTCTAAAGCAGATGTTGATGATATAGATCACTTATCAAATAGACGTGTAAGAACTGTTGGTGAACAATTGTACTCTCAATTTGGAGTAGGTTTGTCAAGAATGGCTCGTACAATTCGTGAAAGAATGAATGTTCGTGACAACGAAGTGTTTACTCCAATCGATTTGATAAATGCAAAAACTTTGTCTTCTGTAATTAATTCATTCTTCGGAACGAATCAATTATCTCAATTTATGGATCAAACAAATCCACTTGCTGAGGTAACTCACAAAAGAAGATTATCTGCACTAGGACCTGGTGGACTTTCTCGTGAAAGAGCTGGTTTTGAGGTTCGTGATGTTCACTACACGCACTACGGTCGTTTGTGTACAATCGAGACTCCTGAGGGACCAAATATTGGTTTGATTTCGTCACTTTGTGTATTCGCAAAAGTGAATAAATTAGGATTTATTGAAACTCCTTACCGTGAAGTTAAAAATGGAAAAGTTGATTTAAATCAAGAACCAATTTATTTAACTGCAGAGGAAGAAGGTCAAAAAATGATCGCACAAGCTAATGCTGTTGTTGATGATAAAGGTAATTTCAATACTGATGTTGTGAAAGCAAGATCAGAAGGTGATTTCCCAGTTATTAGTCCAAAAGAATTAGATTTGATGGATGTTGGTGCAAATCAAATTGCATCGATTGCAGCTTCTTCAATTCCTTTCTTGGAACACGATGATGCCAATCGTGCCTTGATGGGATCGAACATGCAACGTCAAGCTGTTCCATTATTGAAACCAAATTCTCCAATTGTTGGAACTGGAATCGAACGTTTAGTAGCAAAAGATTCTCGTGTTTTAGTTAACGCTGAAGGAACTGGAGTTGTTGAATACGTTGATGCGAATGAAATTATTATTCGATATGAATGGACAGAAGATGATAAATTAGTAAGTTTTGATAACGAAGTAACTCATTATTCTTTAACTAAATTTAGAAAAACAAATCAAGGTACAACTATCAACTTAAAACCAATTGTTAAAAAAGGGGATAAAGTTGAAAAGGGACAAGTACTTTGTGAAGGTTTTGCTACTCAACAAGGAGAGTTAGCTTTAGGACAAAATCTTAAAGTAGCATTCATGCCTTGGAAAGGATATAACTTTGAGGATGCGATTGTAATTTCTGAAAAAGTTGTTAGAGATGATATATTTACTTCAATTCACATTGATGAATATTCATTAGATGTTCGTGATACTAAACGTGGAATGGAAGAATTAACTTCTGATATTCCAAATATTAGTGAAGAAGCAACAAAAGATTTAGATGAAAATGGTTTAATTCGTATTGGTGCTGAAATCAGAGAAGGGGATATCTTAATTGGAAAAATTACTCCGAAAGGGGAAACAGATCCATCTCCAGAAGAAAAACTTTTAAGAGCAATCTTTGGTGATAAAGCTGGTGATGTTAAGGATGCGTCTTTAAAAGCTGGTCCATCTTTAAGAGGTGTAGTTATTGAGAAAAAATTATTTTCACGTTCTGTTAAGGACCGTAAATCTAAAGCTCAAGATAAACCAATTTTAGAATCATTGGATTCTGATTACGAAAAAGATATTGCTGCTTTAAAAGATAAATTAGTTGATAAATTAACAGCAATTTTAGGTGAAACTAAATCTGCAGGAGTTTTCAATAACTTTAAAGAAGAAATCATTAAAAAAGGTACTAAATTCAATCAAAAGAATTTATCTGCTATTGATTATTCTATCGTTAATCCAACACTTTGGACTGCTGAACTTGATCTAAATACCTTAATCGGTAGAGTAATTCATAATTACAACATCAAGGCAAATGATTTATTAGGATCATACAAACGTAAGAAATTCCATATTTCTGTTGGTGATGAATTGCCAGCTGGAATTGTGAAAATGGCGAAAGTATATGTTGCTAAGAAACGTAAACTTAAAGTGGGTGATAAAATGGCTGGTCGTCACGGAAATAAAGGAATTGTTGCGAATATCGTTCGTCAAGAAGATATGCCTTTCCTTGAAGACGGAACACCGGTTGATATCGTATTGAATCCTTTAGGTGTACCTTCTCGTATGAATTTAGGTCAAATTTACGAAACTGTTTTAGGCTGGGCTGGAGAAAAATTAGGAATTAAGTTTGCAACACCAATTTTTGATGGTGCAACTCCTTTGGAAATCGATAGTTGGACTGAAAAAGCTGGTGTACCAAGATCAGGAAAAACATATTTATACGATGGTGGAACAGGAGATCGATTTGATCAAACTGCAACTGTTGGGGTTATTTATATGTTGAAACTATCTCACATGGTTGATGACAAAATGCACGCACGTTCAATCGGACCATACTCATTAATTACACAACAACCCCTTGGAGGTAAAGCTCAGTTTGGAGGTCAGCGTTTTGGTGAAATGGAGGTTTGGGCTCTTGAAGCATTTGGAGCAGCAAATATTTTGCAAGAAATATTAACTGTAAAATCAGATGATGTAACAGGTAGAGCTAAAGCATACGAAGCAATCGTTAAAGGAGATAATATTCCAGAACCAGGAATTCCTGAATCATTCAACGTATTGTTACACGAATTAAGAGGTTTAGGTTTAAATATATCAATGGATTAATAATTCGTTGTTGAATTTTAAAACAAGCAAGTAAAATGGCTTATAGAAAAGAAACACCAAAAAAACAAAGTAGCTTTAATAAAATTACTATCTCATTGGCTTCTCCAGAACTTATTCTGGAGCAGTCAAGTGGGGAGGTATTAAAGCCAGAAACAATAAATTACCGTACATATAAACCTGAAAGAGATGGTTTATTTTGTGAGCGTATTTTTGGACCAGTAAAAGATTTTGAATGTCACTGTGGTAAATACAAAAGAATCCGTTACAAAGGAATCGTTTGTGACCGCTGTGGGGTTGAAGTTACTGAGAAAAAAGTACGTCGTGAGAGAATGGGTCACATTTCATTAGTGGTTCCTGTTGCTCATATTTGGTATTTCCGTTCATTGCCAAATAAAATTGGTTATTTACTTGGACTTCCAACTAAAAAATTAGATCAAATTATCTATTATGAGCGTTATGTAGTAATCCAAACTGGGGTTGCAACTAATGCTGATGGTTCGTTGTTAAATTATTTAGATTTCATTACTGAAGAAGAGTACATGGATATCTTGGATGTTTTACCAAAGGAAAATCAATATTTAGAAGATACTGATCCAAATAAATTTATCGCGAAAATGGGTGCTGAAGCACTTCATGATTTGTTGAAAAGATTAAACTTGGATGAGATTTCTTACGATTTACGTCATAAAGCAAATAACGAAACTTCTGTTCAAAGAAAAACTGAAGCTTTAAAACGTTTACAAGTTGTTGAGGCAATGCGTGAATCTCAAACTCGTATTGAGAATCGTCCTGAATGGATGATTGTAAAAGTTGTTCCAGTTATTCCACCAGAATTAAGACCTTTAGTGCCTTTAGACGGTGGTCGTTTTGCAACATCAGATTTAAATGATTTATACAGACGTGTTATTATTAGAAATAATCGTTTGAAAAGATTGATTGAAATCAAAGCTCCTGAAGTGATTTTACGTAATGAAAAACGTATGCTTCAAGAATCTGTTGATTCATTATTCGATAATTCAAGAAAATCAAGTGCTGTAAAAACAGATGCAAACAGACCATTGAAATCTCTTTCAGATTCATTGAAAGGTAAACAAGGTCGTTTCCGTCAAAACTTACTTGGAAAACGTGTTGATTACTCTGCTCGTTCGGTAATTGTTGTTGGACCAGATTTGAAATTACACGAATGTGGATTGCCAAAAGATATGGCTGCTGAACTTTACAAACCATTTATCATTCGTAAAATGATTGAACGTGGAATTGTGAAAACAGTAAAATCTGCTAAGAAAATTGTTGATAGAAAAGAACCAGTTGTTTGGGATATTTTAGAAAGTATATTGAAAGGTCACCCAGTTTTATTAAACCGTGCCCCAACATTACACAGATTAGGTATTCAATCTTTCCAACCAAAATTAATTGAAGGAAAAGCAATTCGTTTACATCCATTAGTTACTACGGCATTCAACGCCGATTTTGATGGGGATCAAATGGCAGTTCATTTACCTTTGGGTAATGCTGCAATTTTAGAAGCTCAGTTATTAATGCTTGCTTCTCATAATATTTTGAATCCTGCAAATGGAGCTCCGATTGCTGTACCATCTCAGGATATGGTTCTTGGGTTGTATTACATCACGAAAGGAAGAGTTTCTACTCCAGAAAGAAAAGTTTTGGGTGAAGGTGGAATTTTCTATTCTCCTGAAGAAGTAATTATTGCACATAACGAAAAGAAATTAGAGTTACACGCGCACATCAAAGTTAAAACGTATGATTTAAACGCTGATGGTGTACCAACTTTAATGATGATTGATACAACCTGTGGTAGAATTTTATTCAATGAAAGAGTTCCAAGAGAAGTTGGTTTCGTGAATGACATTTTAACTAAAAAAGCTTTAAGAGATATTATTGGAAATGTATTGAAAATTTCTGGTACAGCTCGTACAGCTCAATTCTTAGATGATATCAAAGAATTAGGTTATCACATGGCTTTTAAAGGAGGATTATCTTTCAATTTAGATGATATTATTATCCCTAAAGAAAAAGAAATCTTAGTTGATAAAGCAGCAAAAGAAGTGAAAGATGTAATGGGTAATTACAACATGGGTCTTATCACAAACAATGAAAGATACAATCAAATTATTGATATTTGGACGCATACAAACTCTAGATTGACACAAACTTTGATGGATCAATTGAAAAATGACAACCAAGGTTTCAACTCAATTTATATGATGTTTGACTCTGGAGCTCGTGGATCGAAAGAACAAATCCGTCAGTTGTCAGGAATGAGGGGATTGATGGCAAAACCACAAAAATCAGGTGCCTCAGCTCAAGAGATTATTGAAAATCCAATTCTTTCTAACTTTAAAGAGGGATTATAAATTTTAGAATACTTTATTTCTACTCACGGTGCTCGTAAAGGTCTTGCCGATACTGCACTTAAAACTGCCGATGCTGGTTACTTAACTCGTCGTTTGGTTGATGTATCACAAGATGTTATCATTAATCAAGAAGATTGTGGTACTTTAAGAGGATTAATTGCTTCAGCATTGAAAAAAAATGATGACATCGTTGAACCATTAAACGATCGTATCGTTGGAAGAACTTCCGTTCACGCAATTTATCATCCAGAAACTGAAAAATTAATTGTTAGTGCTGGTGAAATTATTTCTGAAGATGTTGCTGATTTAATTGATGCTGCTGGAATTGATGAAGTAGAAATCAGATCTGTATTGACTTGTGAAATGAGAAGAGGTGTTTGTGCTAAATGTTACGGACGAAATCTTTCTAATCACAGATTAGCTCAAGAAGGTGATGCTGTTGGAGTAGTTGCTGCACAATCAATTGGAGAACCAGGAACACAGTTAACATTGAGAACGTTTCACGTTGGGGGTACTGCTTCTGGATCAACTGATGAGTCAGATATGAAAGCCAAAGCGAATGGTGTTATTGAAATTGAAGAATTAAGAACAATTACTTTAAAATCTGATGAAGGGACTAAAGAGATTGTAATTGGACGTTCAGCTGAATTGAAAATTTCTGATGAAAAAACAGGACTTATTTTGATGACTGCAAATATTCCTTATGGTTCTGAACTTTCAATTTCAAATGGTGCAAAAATTAAAAAAGGTGATGTAATCTGTAAATGGGATCCTTACAATGCTGTAATTATATCTGAGGTTTCAGGAAAAGTTGTTTTTGATAATGTTATTGAGGGAATTACTTTCCGTCAGGAAGTTGATGAGCAAACTGGATTTACAGAAAAAGTTGTTACTGAATCAAAAGATAAAAAGAAAAATCCAGCAATTCATATTATTGATCCTAAAACCAAAGAAGTTTTAAGAGAATATTCTTTGCCAGTTGATGCACATATCTCTGTAAATGAAGGAGATAAAGTTGAAGCAGGAGTTATCGTTGTTAAAATTCCAAGAGTTTCAGGAAGAACTGGAGATATTACTGGAGGTTTACCTCGTGTAACTGAATTATTTGAAGCACGTAACCCTTCTAATCCAGCTGTTGTATCTGAAATTGATGGAATAGCTGAATTTGGAAAAATTAAACGTGGAAATCGTGAAATTCAAATTACATCTAAAACAGGTGAAATTCGTCAATATTTAGTTCCACTTTCTAAACATATTTTGGTACAAGAAAATGATTTTGTACGTGCAGGTAAACCTTTATCTGAAGGTGCTGTAACGCCAAATGATATTTTGAATATCGAAGGACCAACGAAAGTTCAAGAATACATTGTAAATGAAATCCAAGAGGTTTATCGTTTACAAGGTGTGAAAATCAATGACAAACATTTTGAAGTAATTGTTCGTCAAATGATGTTAAAAGTTGAAATCGTTGATGCTGGAGATACTAAATTCCTTGAAAATCAATCTGTTCATAAAGCAGATTTCATGGAAGAAAATGATGCTATTTTTGGTATGAAGGTGGTTATTGATGCAGGTGAATCAAGTGCATTGAAAGCAGGGCAAATTATTACAGCACGTAAATTAAGAGATGAAAATTCTCAATTGAAACGAGCTGATAAACAATTGGTTGATGCAAGAGATGCAGTTCCAGCAACATCTACTCCATTATTGCAAGGTATTACGAGAGCATCTTTACAGACACAATCATTTATTTCTGCTGCTTCTTTCCAAGAAACAACAAAAGTATTAAATGAGGCTGCAATTTCTGGAAAAGAAGATCATTTACTAGGATTAAAAGAAAATGTAATTGTTGGACATTTAATTCCAGCAGGAACAGGAACTAGAAAATTCCAAAAAATGATTGTTGCTTCAAAAGAGGCTTTGGAAAATATACAAGCTTAAAAATAAAATTAAAAGGGCTGCAATTTGTAGCCCTTTTTTTTGATTTAAAAATAATTTACCATGGAAAAAACTGAGAATCAAATAAATATAGAATTAAAAGAAGATGTGGCTAGTGGAGTATATTCTAATTTAGCTATCATTACTCATTCGAATGCAGAATTTGTATGTGATTTTGTTCAAATGCTTCCTGGATTACCAAAAGCACAAGTAAAATCAAGAATTATCATGACCCCCCAAAATGCGAAAAGATTGATGCGAGCATTGATTGAAAATATTCAAAAATATGAGCAAAATATGGGAGTTATAAATGATGGCGATTTGCCAGGAACACCTCCAATGAATTTTGGAACACCAACGACTCAAGCTTAATTAATTTATTTTCTAAAGAAAATTGTTATTTTTTTAAGTTTTTTTATTAATATTGTAAGTTAGAAAAAAAAATTAACATGAAAATTATATTATATTTAACTCTTTTTGTTGCTATACTAGCTTGTTCAAAACATACAACACCAAAAAAAGTAAATAAAAGACTTAC
>CAMBRH010000067.1 GCA_945870115.1 Chitinophaga pinensis
AAAAAGATTTAAAATCGAGTGAAGCTTCCATGAAATATTTCTTTACAGGAGCTTTTGCAACAGGAATTTTATTATTCGGTATTGCTTGGTTATATGGAGCAGTTGGAACATTTAAAATTGATGAAATTGCTGCAGCGATTCAAAATCCATCAACACATTCCTCTTTATTGTATGTTGGTGTAATGCTTATTTTAGCTTCATTTTTATTCAAAGTTGGTGCAGCTCCATTTCATTTTTGGAGTCCAGATGTTTATGGAGGAAGTCCAAACATCGTAACTGCTTTCATGGCTGCGGTAGTAAAATTAGCAGCTTTTGGAGCATTCTTAAAATTGTTTACAGTTGCTTTTGGTGGTATTCATGATTTTTGGGCGCCAGCATTAGTGATTTTAGCAATTTTGACCATGTTTGTTGGAAATTTATCTGCTATCAGACAAACGAAATTCAAACGTTTAATTGCTTATTCAAGTATTACACACGTTGGTTATGCTTTGATGACAATCATTTCATCAAACATGAATAATGCATTCAACCTTTGGACATATTTATTTGCTTACGGTTTATCAATCATTGCATTAATTGTGGTTTCAAAAATTGTGGATGACGAAGACGATGAATTATCTTCTTACAAAGGTTTTGCGCGTAAAAACCCATTCGCAGGTTTTGTGTTGATTTTAGCCTTATTATCTTTAGCTGGTGTTCCACCTTTAGCTGGATTTTTTGGAAAATACTTAGTTTTCTCAAGTGCTTTTTCCGATTATCCTTGGTTAGTAATAATCGCTTTAGTTAATTCTGGAATTGCAATCTATTATTATCTAAGAATGATTTCTTCATCGATGTCGAAAGATGACAATGAAGAACTTGAAGCTTACAAAATCAATCCAGTTTATACTGTAGTTTTAGCTATTTGCGCACTTGGTATTCTAGCTGGCGGAGTTGTGGCGATGTTGTAAGAAAAACTTATTTAGAAAGAATATTTAATGCTCAGGTGACTGAGCATTTTTTTGTTTAAAGGAATCCATAAATTATTCCAACATGTGATTAATGTAAAAAATTCCTCAAATTGTGCAAAATAAAAATTACTATTGATTCTTAACTTTGTTCAAAATCAAACTTATGAAAACTGAAAGAATATTAGTTGCAAATTTGAAAACCAATTGTTGCGAAAAGACAATTAAAGGAAAAATTTCAGAAATTGATGGGGTTGACAATGTGATGATAAATCAATTGCAAGAGACAATTACTATTCAACATTTTGGTAATGCAAAAACAGAAGATTTCACGGATAAATTACATTCAATTGGTTATCGAGAATATACAATTTTATAGAGAATATAATTTTTATAAATAAGTATGGTTATTTTGACTTTTTTAATAAAGTTAAAAATAATTGAACTAATTCTTTAGCTACCACAACTCAAACACTCATCATCGTCTAAATCTGGTTCAAGTTCAATTCTTGGATTCAATATTTTTTTTAAATCATAAATTTCCTGCTGCGTTTCTCCGTCTTCAAACAAATTCCCAGTTAATTTTGATTTTAATTCCTCAATTTTTGATTTTATTTCGATTTCTGTCATTTCAATTAATTTTTGTCAAAAGTAGAAATTTTTTTGTTTGAAATTTATTTCAAAACCGTTTTAGTACAAATAATACCGTTTTTGCTTTGAATTTACTGGAACAAAAATCCCAGTAAGCAAAGCAACAACGAGTATTTTACTCGAAAATTTACAATTTAAAAACAAAGTTAAAGTGGTATCATTTGTTTTTCGTTAAACATTGTCTATTTTTGTATTGAATAAAACTCAAGAAAATTCAAATGGAAAAAACGCTGTCTAAAACAGAAAATTCTAAAACTGCAATAAATTCATCTCTTCTAACAAAGGCTTTCACTTTGATGTGTACTGCAAAAACTTTGTCTGAAAAATACGAGGCAAACAAGGAAGTTACTGCAAAATATGTACACGCTTGTTCTCGTGGTCACGAAGCAATTCAACTTGCTGTTGGAATGCAATTGCTTCCACAGGACTGGGTTTCGCCGTATTACCGAGATGACAGCATTTTGTTAGGAATCGGTATGAAACCATCTGAATTGATGTTACAGGTTTTTGCCAAAAAAAATGATCCATTTTCTGGTGGTCGAACATATTATTGTCATCCTTCCTTGAAAAGAGATGATATGCCAAAAATTCCTCATCAATCTTCCGCAACTGGAATGCAAGCAATTCCAACAACAGGTGTCGCGATGGGAATTCAATACAAAGAAAACCAAGGTTTATCGGAAGATTTCAAGGGTTTAAATCCAGTTGTAGTTTGTTCTTTGGGAGATGCATCTTGTACCGAAGGTGAAGTTTCTGAAGCTTTACAAATGGCCGCCTTGAAACAATATCCAATTTTATATTTGGTACAAGATAATGGTTGGGATATTTCTGCAAACGCTGCTGAAACGCGCGCTCAAGATATAACTCAATATGCAAAAGGTTTTAACGGAATTGAAGTTAGAACTATCGACGGAACAGATTTTATTAATTCTTACGACACAATTCAAGAAGTTTTTGAAATTATTCGTAAGGAAAGAAGACCTTTCATTGTGCATGCAAAAGTTCCACTTTTAGGACATCACACTTCTGGAGTTCGAAAAGAATGGTACCGAGATGATTTGGAGGAGGAAGGAAAAAAAGATCCTTATCCAAAATTAAAACAAAATTTGTTAGACGCAAAAGTTGATTTGGCGGATATCATAAATATTGAAGCTGAAATAAAAAAATACGTTGATACGGAATATGATTTGGCTTTAAATTCAGAAGATCCAAGCCCAGAATCGATTACAGATTTTATTTTTGCGCCAAGTCCAATTACTGAAGAAAAAGGTGAGCGTGAACCAGCAGGGAAAAAGAAAACGGTGATGGTTGATAGCGCTTTGTTTGGAATTCGAGAAATCATGCAAAATCATCCAGAAGCCTTGCTTTATGGACAAGATGTTGGAGGAAGATTAGGTGGAGTTTTTCGTGAAGCTGCAACGTTAGCTCAAACTTTTGGCGATAATCGCGTTTTTAATACACCAATTCAAGAAGCATTTATTATTGGTTCAACCGTTGGAATGTCGGCTGTGGGCTTAAAACCGATTGTGGAAGTTCAATTTGCTGATTACATTTGGCCGGGCTTAAATCAATTATTTACAGAAGTAAGCCGTTCTTATTATTTGTCTAACGGGAAATGGCCAGTTAGCTGCATCATTCGTGTACCAATTGGTGCTTATGGCTCTGGCGGACCTTACCATTCATCGAGTGTTGAATCTATTTTGACAAATATTCGAGGAATTAAAGTTGCATATCCATCAACTGGAGCAGATTTAAAAGGTTTAATGAAATCAGCTTTTTATGATCCAAATCCAGTAGTAATTTTGGAACACAAAGGATTGTATTGGTCAAAAATCCCAGGAACAGAAGGAGCAATGTCGATTGAACCAGATGAAAATTATGTAATTCCATTTGGAAAAGCAAGAATCGTTCAAGAAGCAAGTGAAAATGCGATTCAAAAAGGAGAATCTTGTACAATTATTACGTACGGAAGAGGAATTTATTGGTCGCTAGAAGCTGCAAAAGGTTTTGAAGGAAAAGCAGAAATTATCGATTTAAGAACATTAAATCCTATCGATTTTGAGCAAATTAATTTAAGTACAAGAAAGCACAATAAAGTAATGTTGGTGACTGAAGAATCTGTTGAAGCAAGTTTTACTTTAGGCTTAGCAGGAAGAATTCAACGCGATAATTTTCAATTTTTAGATGCACCAATTTCGATTGTTGGTTCAGTTGATACACCGGCAATTCCTTTAAATTCAACCTTAGAATTTGCCTTGTTAACAAATGCTGAAAAAGTAAAAATTGAATTAGAGAAATTATTAAACTATTAAAACAAAAACCATGAAAAAGAAACTTACTACCTTATTATTTTTAGGAATTACAAGTCTTGGATTTAGTCAAATGACCAAAGAAGCAGTTGAATTTGAATTGTTAAAATACACAAAAAATACCTGCTATCGTTTTTCAATTGCAAGTTTAAACTCTGTAAAATCTATTGACAACATGGTGGATGATAAATTCGAAATCAAATTTTCAGAAACTGTTTTGACAATTACGAATGGAGATAAATATTTTGCTCTTCCTTATAATTCAATTAACTTGATTGAAAGTTCAACCGAAGCGAGTAAAAAAGAAGGAAAATTTACGATTTACATTAAGTAGATTTATAAATTTCTACAATTATTCTCCTGTACACTGAAACAATTTACTACAATCTTGTCCAACCATTTCATGTAAAATCATTTGAGATGCAATTACAAGTTGGGAGTAATTTTGAGAAGAATTTCCAAAAGAACCAGCTTCTGTTTGCCACATTTGCGTAATTAATTCTTGTCCTCCAACAGTTGGATTTATTTTATTGAAAACTGCTCTTACATTTCCTGCTCCCGCATGATAAACGTGCATTACAAAAAGGCGAAACCATAAATCACTTTCATTGTAAGCAATTTTTTTTGAATCCAAAATTGATTTTGCCAATGGAATACAAGATTTACGAATCAAGGAAGCCGCTGCATAAGCTGAACGGTTAAAATCTTTTCGCTCATCAATTGTTTTGTTTACTTTTAATCCTTGCGCTCGCGCAACTCCTGGCATCAACTGAAAAGCACCATAAGCACCAACATTTGATTTTACCAATTGTCCTGGACTTTCTATCAACAAAATTGCTTGAGCATACCAAGGATCAACTTGAAAACTTTCAAAGGCTAAAATTCCTTTCGTTAAACTTGAATAAACATCATCAAATTTGTAGAAATGATTTTTCCCAGTCGTACACATTAATTTTTCATCAGCTGCCAAATTATAAGCTTTTCTCAAACTATCTTTAAATACTTTTTGCAAAGCTGGTGTTTTTTTAGCCCATTTTTTTGCACTATATTTTACCAAAATTTGTCTGTTCGCTGCAACATTAAAAACACAAGAATCTGGAGATAAACGCATGATTTGTTTCCAAAAAATAGGTTGATTAAGATTGTTCCATTTGTCGTCAAAAATTGGCTGTAAACTCATTAATACACCAGATTTTGTAGGCGAGGAAACTTCTATCATTTCATGATCCCAATTATCCAAAGAATATGGTGCAGGTAATTGAGAATAAATTGGTGCAAAAAAGAGGCAAAAAATTAATGATTTCATGTTTGTTTTATAGTTTGTAGGCAAATAACGAAATAATTTCCCAATGGTACAAGTTTTTTAGATAAATTTGTGATTTTAATCCCGAAATAGTGAAGATTCTTAAAAAAGTAATCATTTTTCCATTCGTTTTTATAGTGAAAATTTATCAATGGATAATTAGTCCGATTTTTCCTGCGAATTGCAGATATAATCCAACTTGTTCACATTACATGATTGAATCTTTATATGAATGGGGAATTTTTAAAGGCTTATTTTTAGGATTAAGAAGAATTTCAAAATGTCATCCTTGGGGAGGATTTGGAGACGATCCAGTTCCGAAAAAAGTGAAAAATGAAAAGTGATGAATTAAAAGTTAAAAGTGAAGAATTAAAAATGGGTATTTAAATCAAAACATTAATTCTTAATTCTTAACCTTTCTTCAAAAGTTCGTCAATTTTTTCTGCATAATCCAAGGAATCATCAATTTTGAAAATCAATTCTGGAATTTTACGCATACTTTTTAATCTTTTCCCTATTTCTCCTCTAATTTTACTTGAATTTAAAACAATAGATTCTAAAACTTCTTCTTTACTTGGTCCGGCAAAAACACTTATAAAAACTCTAGCTAAAGATAAATCAGATGTTACTCGAACAATTGTAACACTTACCATTGATCCTAAACAAATTTCGCGTGCATTTCTTTGAAAAAACATGGATAATTCTTCTTGAATTACTCCTTCAATTTTATTTTGTCTTACTGTTGCCATAGTGCAAAGTTAATTCTTTTTTCATGAAAAATCTTATTTCTCCCAAAAGCTTGATTTATTTAAACCACTTTAAGTAAAAAATCAAGTGAATAAACTTATATTTGTGGTTCATTTTCAAGAACTCAATTTATTAATGAAAGACTTTTTAAATATTTTTAAACTATCCGTTCACTACCGCTGGAAAACTTTTTTGGTCGTTTTTTACAACTTACTTTTTGTAATTTTCAACCTACTTTCCTTGGTTTTGTTTGTGCCTTTTTTACAATTGATTTTTCCAAGTGAAGATAAAAAAGCAGAGATTTTTCTAAAACCCAATTTTAACGATTCAACTAAAAGTTTTTTTGATTATTGCTCTGATCTATACAATTATGAAATGCAGCAAATGGTTTTAAAGGATCCAAAAGAAGCTCTTTTTTTAGTTTGTATTTTGGTAATTTCTGCCTTTTTCTTAAAAAGTGTATTCAGATATTTAGCAATTTACCATAATTCTTTTGTAAAAATGGCTGTCGTTAGAGATTTGCGTGATAAACTTTTCGCAAAAGCATTACGTTTACCGATGTCATTTTACACAGAAGAAAAAAAGGGTGATTTGATGGCTCGATTAAATAATGATATTGGAGAAATTGAATTTGCAGTTACTTCCATGCTCGAATTAGTTTTTAGAGAGCCAGTTGCAATTATTTTAAGTTTAATTACCTTGATTTCTTTTAGCCCACAATTGACGATGATTTCCCTAGTTTTACTTCCACTTTCAGCATTCACAATTTCAAGGATTGGGAAAAGTTTAAAAAGAACTGCCAAAAAAGGTCAGGAACAAATGGGTGTTTTGCTTTCTACAATTGAAGAAAATTTTGGAGGAATTAGAATCATTAAGGCTTTTAATGCAGGAGAATACATTCGTAATTCATTCAAGAAAATAAATTTAGACCACCAACAATTGATCACAAAAACTTACCGTAAGAAAGATTTATCTTCACCCTTAAATGAATTTTTAGGAACAGTAGTTATGATTTGCATTGTTTGGTTTGGTGGCTCAATGATTTTAGATGCGAAATCAAATACAGGCTTATCAGGAGAAGAATTCATCACATTTATAATTGTTTTTTCGCAGTTATTGAGACCAATACAAGGCATTGCAACAGGAATTGCAAACATTAATAAGGCAGAAGTTTCTTACCGAAGATTTGAAGAAATCATGCATGCTGACGAACAAATTTACGAAGCAAAAAATCCGCAATCTTTTTCATCTCTGGAAACTGAAATTGAATTTAAGCATGTCAGTTTCAAATACAAAGAAGAATATGTTATTCAAGATTTATCTTTCAAAATACCTAAAGGAAAAATGGTTGCTTTGGTTGGAGAATCAGGAAGTGGAAAATCAACCATTTCTGATTTACTGTTGAATTTCTATCAGCCAAATTCTGGAGATATTTTATTTGATGGAATTCCACTTAAAGACATTAAAAACGATGATTTGAGAAATCAAATTGCAGTTGTAAACCAAGAATCGATTCTTTTTAATGATACTATAAAAAACAACATTTCTTTTGGAATTGAAAATTGTTCAGTAGAAAGAATTATTGAAGCGGCAAAAATTGCACACGCTCATGATTTTATTTTAGGTTTAGATCAAGATTACGACACAATTATTGGTGAAAGAGGAAATAAACTATCTGGCGGACAAAAACAACGCATCAGTATCGCTCGAGCAGTTTTGAGAAATCCGAGTATTTTAATTTTAGATGAAGCAACTTCAGCTTTGGATTCAGAAAGTGAAAAAATTGTGCAAGAAGCATTAGAAGAATTGATGAAAAATCGTACTTCACTTGTGATTGCGCATAGACTTTCTACTATTCGTAAGGCGGATTTAATTTTAGTTTTGCAAAAAGGGAAAATTATAGAAATGGGTTCTCACGACCAATTGATGGCACAAAAAGGATATTATTTTAACATGAATTCCATCTTGGCTCATTAAAAATAAAGCTCTTTTATCCTTAATTTTACACTTAAAATACCAATTTCAACATTTAACTAAAATTTAATTGAATTTTTTATAGATTTCAGCAACTAAATTTAATTTAAATCGTTATATTAGTAGAATGAAATGCATACTTTATATATTGATTTTGATTCCAAGCTTTATGTTTGGTCAATTATCAACCAATATAAGTATGTCACCAACCCAATTAGTTCAAAACGTTTTATTAGGTCAGGGAGTCGTCATTTCAAGTGTCCAATTCACAGGAGACAACGTTGCGATTGGTGAATTTACTTCTGGACCCACTTCTCTTGGAGGAATGACTCATGGAATTGTAATGACCACTGGAACTGTTTTGAATAGTGTTAGCGGTCCTCAGGGTCCTAATGACGAAGGAGGTTCTGGAACGGACAATAATGGTGGAAGTTCTGGATTATTAAATGGATTAATTGGAGGTGGTTCAAATACTTTTAATGCAGCAACTTTGGAATTTAATTTTGTTGCAACTGGAGATGTGGTTAGTTTTAAATACGTTTTTGGATCTGAAGAATATTTAGAATATGTTGATGCTGGATTTAATGATGTTTTTGGTCTTTTCATTTCTGGACCCGGAATTGCGGGAACACAAAATATTGCAAAACTTCCAAATGGCACGCCAGTGACCATTGACAATGTCAACAATAACGCAAATAGTGCTTTTTACATTGACAATGGTGATGGTTCTGAAGGTCCCTTTAATGGTTCCAGTAATTTCATCCAATATGATGGATATACACGGATTTTAACTGCAAGTTCAAATGTACAATGCGGTGGAACATATCATTTAACAATTGCAATTGCTGACGTCGGTGATGGAATTTTAGATTCTGGAATTTTTCTCGAAGCTGAAAGTTTAACTTCCATAGCCCCAATTGATATTGTAATGCAAACTTCTGCAAATTATTTTGGCGACCCAACAATTATTGCTGAAGGCTGTACTTCTGCTGATTTTACATTTACTAGAACAGAGACTGATGTTGCGATTGTTGTTCCAATTACCGTAACAGGAACTGCAACTAGTGGATTGGACTATACAAATACAATTCCTGTAAGCTTAAATTTGGCTGCTGGCGTTGCTTCACAAACCTTTACATTTGATGCAATATTAGATGCTATTGATGAAGGTTTAGAATCAATTATTTTGACTTTTCTTGTGCCAGATCCATGCAGTGGAACTATAATAGAAAAAGAATTTACGCTACAAATACAACAGGTAGAACCAATTCAAGTTACAATTGAAAATGATACCATTTTTTGTGATGGTGTCCAAAGTGTTGTGCTTACGCCTGTTATTACAGGAGGATTAGAGCCAATTACATATGCTTGGAGTACTTTAGAAACAAGTCCTACAATTTCTGTTTCTCCAACTGTTACGACAATTTATTCTGTAACAGCAACTGACTTTTGTTTAAACTCAAACGATACTGATGATGCGGAAATCTATATACCACCCTTAGTTCCTATTGTTATTCAGCCAATTACAAATATTTCAGAAATTTGTGCATATATTTCACATACCATAATTCCCGTAGCAAGTGGTGGAACTGGAAGTACATATAATTACCTTTGGAAAAGAGAACAAACTCCTATTGGAAATCAATCAACAATTACTCTTACCCCAAGTGCTACCGGAAATTACACCTTAATTGTGAGTGATAACTGTGGAGCAGTAGACTCAGTAAAATTCATTTATACCGTCATTACCCCATTGTTAATTCCTGAGATTAATACTCCATTAATTGTTTGTCCAGGTGATCCAGTTATTTTGACTGCATCAGCAACACTAGGTTTAGGAGCCTATTCTTATTTTTGGGTACATAGCTCTGAAACCACTCCGGTAGTTACAGTAAATCCATTTGTAACAACTACCTATACTGTTGAAATTTCTGATGAATGTCAAACATATAGAATTCCAATTTCGACTGTTGCGCCAGTGAACATTCCTTTTGCTAATTTTTCTTTTAGCACGTCAAATTTACAAATGAATGAACCAATTCAATTTAACAATCAATCTACAAACTCAGTGTCTTACTTTTGGGATTTAGGAAATGGTCAAACATCGACTGATAAAAATCCTGTAACCTCCTATTCAGGCATCGGAACTTATGATGTTACTCTAATTGAAATTGACAATCAAGGTTGTACAGATACAGTTACAAAAACAATCAATATTGGATATGCGCTTTATATTCCAAACACATTTACTCCAGATGGAAATAGGTTTAATAACGATTTTTTTGCGAAAAGTATAAATATCATTATTCTTAAGGTTGAAATTTATAATCGTTGGGGAGAAATAGTTTTTGAAACAAAAAATGAAACGGATTGGGAATGGGATGGATCTTACAAGAAAAAACCTTGTCCAGATGGAATCTATACTTATAAAATAAGATACAAAACTGTTTCAGCAGCAGAAGAATTTGACAAAATTGGCCATGTGAATTTGTTGAGATGAAAAGAGTTATGAATTATGAACGATGAGTTATGAATAAAGAATTTATTTTAGAAACAAATTTTTAGTTCGACACTTTTAAACCTCCCTTTTTTAAACTTTTCACTTTTCAAGAAATTTTTCCCCAATTTGGTTTCTCTTGCAAAATTTTCACGACTCTTTCTCGTATAAATTGATGTTCTGGTAAATTCAAATTTGGATCTTTTTCCAAAATTTCTCTTGCTTTTTCTCTTGAAAGTGCAACAATTTTTCCATCTTTTGCTAAATCAGCAATTTTTAATTCCATGATTCCGCTTTGTTGCGTGCCCATTAAATCTCCTGGACCACGCAATTCTAAGTCAACTTCCGCAATTTCAAAACCATCTTGCGTGCGAACCATTGTTTCCAAACGCTTTTTACTTTCTTTTGAAAGTTTATTTCCTGTCATCAACAAACAATATGATTTATCTGCTCCACGACCAACTCTTCCTCGCAATTGATGTAATTGTGAAAGTCCGAAACGCTCAGCACTTTCAATAATCATAACCGAAGCATTTGGTACATTTACTCCAACTTCAATTACAGTTGTTGCAACCATAATTTGTGTTTTTCCTTCCACAAAACGATTCATTTCATACGCTTTAACGTCGGGTTTTAATTTTCCGTGAACAATGCTTACTTGAAAATCGGGTAGGGGAAATGCACGTGTAATTGATTCGTATCCTTCTTCTAAATTATGATAATCCAAGGTTTCTGATTCTTGAATCAAAGGAAAAACAACGTAAATTTGTCTTCCCAAAGCAATTTCACGTTTCATAAATCCAAAAACCAAAGAACGATCATTCTCAAATCGGTGTTCGGTTGTGATGGGCTTTCTTCCAGGAGGAAGTTCGTCAATTACCGAAACATCTAAATCTCCATAAACTGTCATCGCCAAAGTTCTTGGAATTGGTGTTGCAGTCATCACCAAAACATGAGGAGGATTAACATTTTTCTTCCAAAGTTTGGATCTTTGAGCCACTCCAAAACGATGTTGCTCGTCGATAACTACTAATCCTAAGTTTTTGAAAACCACTGGATCTTCAATTAACGCGTGTGTTCCAATTAAAATATGTATTTCGCCATTTTCTAGCGCCTCATGAAGGATTTTCCGTTGAGATTTTTTACTTGAACCAGAAAGTTTTTCAACACGAATCGGTAAATCTTTCACCAATTCTTTAATGGATTCAAAATGTTGCTGTGCTAAAATTTCGGTTGGTGCCATCATTGCTGCTTGAAAACCATTTCCAACTGCGATTAACATTGTCAATAAAGCGACCATTGTTTTTCCACTTCCAACATCCCCTTGAATTAGGCGATTCATGTGAAAACCTTTTCTGAAATCCGCTCTAATTTCTTTTACAACTCTTTTTTGGGCATTTGTCAATTCAAAAGGTAAGTGATTGGAATAAAAATTCATAAATATATCTCCAACTTCCGTGAAAATAAATCCTTTATCTTTACTCAAAGCAATTTGTTTACGCAGTAATAATTCCATTTGCAGAAAAAACAATTCTTCAAATTTCAAGCGAAAACTTGCTCTTTTTGCCAGTTCTTCATTTTGTGGATAATGAATTTGTTTCACAGCTGTTTCCCTTTCCAAAAGTCCTAATTCTTGAATCATACTTTGCGGGAAAATCTCTACAATATGTCTATTTAAACTTTGAACTAAGGTACTTGTTACTTTTTCAATTCCTTTCGAATGTAAACCTTTTGAACTTAATTTTTCGGTACTTCGATAAACTGCTTTTAAGCCTTTCAAAGGATCTGTTTTGTCTAATTCTTGTATTTCTGGATGCGGGATATTAAAAGAAGAACCAAATAATTTTGCCTTTCCATATACTTGAAAAGGAATTCCTTTTTTTAAAATTGGTAAAATATACTTCGCTCCTTGAAACCAAACCAATTCAATTACACCTGTATTATCTTGAAACTTGGCAGTTAAACGTTTATTTCTTCCAGCTGTAATTTCTTTGACATCAGTTATAAACCCTTTCATTTGCGCATGACCCTCCAACTGAAAAAGTTCAGCAACTGTATTGTAATGAGAACGATCTACATAACGAAATGGAAAATATTCCAATAGATCTCCAAAAGTGAATATACTCAATTCTTTTTTCAAAAGTTCAGCCCGAAGTGGACCAACACCTTTTAAAAATTCAATTGGGGTTTTTAAAAATTCAGACATTTCAACAAAAATATGGAAAATCGAGGGAATTGATTTAAAAAACCGAAAAATAATGTAAATTTCAGACTTTTATATTTTTTATTTTCTACATCAAATCTTGTTCTTCAATTTTTTTATTCTCTAACAAGTTTAATCTCCACTTTTTGATTTGCATATTGTTGCGTTTCTGTGCTTGTGAAAATCATTTCTTTGCGTTTGTGTTTTTCAACCGTATAAGTTCCACTGAGGTTATATGCCAAATAATCTAATTCATCAGTCAAATTACCATCGCATTCTTCGCAGTTTTGCAAATAATTTAAAACCCATTTTTTTCCTTTTTCTTTAAATTGCCATTCAAAGTTTGCATTGTTTGCATTTCCTGGGTTCCATTCTACTTGCGATACTGTTTCGTAGATGTCATCTCCTTTTACGAGCCAAGTTGAATTTGTGTTTAAACTTGTACCATCCACAGAAATAGATTCCACAGACCAAGTTTCTCCCTTTATGAGTTTTTTTGAATAACGCTTTTCTTTGTTACAAGAAAATAAAAAAACTGCTAAGATTGATGTGAAGGCTAAAATTTTCATACTTTTTTTATTTTATAATTACAAATTGGCAGATTACATGAGATGCCGAGGTTGGCCATCCACTCTTGCGAACCCAAGTCGTCCATCATCAGAACCCACAGTG
>CAMBRH010000068.1 GCA_945870115.1 Chitinophaga pinensis
TTTGGTGAATTGGTTTTCACATTGATTGCACTTGATGCTTGTAAAAAAGAAAGCAAAAAAGAAGAAGAAACATACGACAACAGCTCTGCTCCAAAAAGCAATGCAATTATCGAAAATGCGTATGACGACATGACAAATATGACCGATCAAGCGATTAATGGAAGTTTGGTTTATTACAAAAGTCCAAAAGTAACCTTCTTTTATCCAGAAAAAGGAAATGAAGTTTATTCCTTAGAAAAAGACGCTTGTAATGTAATTGTAACAGTTGATACAACAAGTTCTACAAAATCAATTACAATTGACTGGGGTTCAACGAACTGTGATTGTAACGACCAAAAACAAAGAAGAGGAAAAATTGTTACAACTTTTACAGGGAAATACCGCGATGCAGGAACTGTAATTACCCACACACCAGTTGATTATTATGTAAACGACAACAAAATTGAGGGTTCAAAAACAGTTACAAATATGGGCTTAAACGCTAGCAATCAGCCCTATTTTAACATTTCAGTTAATGGAAGTGTTACGATGACAAGCGGCGATGTTTTTACTTATACTTCAACAAGAGTTAGAACTTGGACAGCTGGAGCAACAACACTTATTTTCATGGATGACGAATATGATATTTCTGGTTCTGCAACTGCTTCTTCAAGTAATGGAAATGGATATGTTTCAACAATTACAACACCTTTACACGTTAAAGTTGGTTGTGGTTTTGTAACAAGTGGTGTATTGGAATTTACTCCGACTGGAAAAGCATTACGCGTAATTGATTATGGAAGTGGAACTTGCGATAATACATTTACTGTAACTGTCAATGGTAATACTTATACCATTAATGGATAAACAATTTTAAATTACTAAGATGAGAGACAAGTTGAAAGACTTGTCTTTTTTTTTGAATTATTTTTTGACTTTTTGGCGTCTAATCCTGCTTTCCGCTGAAGTCATCGTTAGTTGAAAAAACTAACGGGAGCTGCCGCTTCTATCAGGGGCGTGAGATTTTTGCTTTGATTTGTATTTTAATAAATTTCTAATTGGATTTAAAAGTCAAAATAAATTTTATATTATTTTCAGTTCTTGATATTTCTTCAAAGGTAAAGTCAATTTGATAGTCTTTTATTTCTAATTTTAATTTATCGTCTTTATAAATCCAATTACCCACATTTCTCCAACCACTTTTTAAACTCGAGCTAGATTTCTTTTTTCTGACTTTTCGACTATATCCACAAATTGGAAAAAATACTTTATATTGGTGAATTTCACCGTTTCCCAAAAAACAATAACCCAGAATTGAATTGGAATATTTTTCAGCTTTTAAAATTAAGGTGTCAGAAATATTAAGATTATGTAAACTCGCTACATTTGCGAATTTATTTTCGAATAAAAAATCAGATTCTTGAGAGAATCCATATTGAATTATAAATAAGAAAATTAAAAATAGTAATTTTCGCATCTTAATAATTCTCAACAGCATTCCTAACACTTCCGTATTTGAGCAATAATTCTTTAGCTTCTTCGTAAGGAATATCTAATTTTTCTTGAACCATTTTTGCTCCACGATCTACCAATTTTACGTTTGAAAGTTGCATGTCAACCATTCTATTTCCTTGAACACGACCTAATTTTATCATCAATGAAGTAGAAATCATGTTCAAAATTAATTTTTGAGCTGTTCCAGATTTCATTCTTGTGCTTCCTGTCACAAATTCTGGTCCAACAATTGGGCAAAGTGCATGTTTTGCAGCAAGACTCAAAGCACTATTTGGATTACAAGATAGTCCACCAGTTAAAACACCAATTTCATTTGCTTTTTCGATTCCTCCCAAAACATAAGGTGTTGAACCTGAAGCAGCAATTCCAAGCAAAACGTCTTTCGAATCGATAAAATATTCTGATAAATCTTTCCAAGCTTGTTCTGTGTCATCTTCAGCAAATTCAACTGCTTTTCTAATTGCGGCATCTCCTCCAGCGATAATTCCTACAACTAAATCATGTGGAACACCAAATGTTGGTGGACATTCACTAGCGTCAACAACTCCTAATCTTCCGCTTGTTCCAGCGCCAATGTAAAATAATCTTCCTCCGTTTTTTAATCGTTCAAAAGCTGCATCCACAAATTTTTCAATTTCTGGAATGATTTTATTGATGGCCAAGTGAACTTTTGCATCTTCATGATTGATATTTGTCAATAAATCTAAAGTTGACATTTTATCTAAATCGTTGTAAACGCTTTCTGATTCTGTAATTTTTTGCATTGCAAAGGATTTTATTTGTCAAATTAAATAAGCGAAAGATTCTTCGTTTGAAAAATCAACTTCCACGCGATTTTTAATTGTTGTGGATAAAGTTAAACCAACAAAATCACATTTTATGGGAAAACGACGATGTGTTCTATCTACTAAAGCTACAGTTTTGATGTTTTTTGTTGGATTTTCCAGAATTTTTGTCAAAGCATATTGCATTGTTTTACCGGAATTAACAACATCATCAACCAAAACAACAAATTCATTTTTGATTAAATTAGTATCGATAGAAGCTTGAATTTCATTTGATAATGGGTTTTCTTTGTCAATCATAATTTCAAAAACTGTAGGCTTTATTTCAGAATTTTCAGAAATTACTTGCCCAATTTCATTTGCGATTTTAAAACCATTACCACAAATTCCAGCAATAAAAATTTTCTCTTCTTCAAAAGAATTTTCGATTATTTCGTGAGCAATTCTGGTGATTTTTTGATGTATTTGCGTGTGATTTAAAATTTTATTCATGCTAAAATATTTTGATCTAAAATATCAGGATTATTTCCTCTAAAATTTCTATGTTTTTTAAGCGAAATTGCCATTTTAATATATGGTGCCATTAAAAAGATAAAGGCAGAACGGATTAGTAATACAAAAATTGTTATTAATGGCGCGTATAATGAAATACTGAGCAATAATGACAAAATGATTAATAAGGTAATAAAGCAATAGGAAATAAAACCAATATAAACAGCCCAAATTTTTGATTTTTTCGAAAAATATCCAGCAAAAGCATATAGCAATATGAAAAATATTTCTTCAATGGAAATAATTATTCTTTCCATTATACTTGATGAATATCCTAAATTAACTATATAGCCTAAAAAAGCAACACTTGCAAACAAATAAAAATAGCCTGAAATGGTTTTTATTTTTTTTTCTGGATGTGAATTATTAATTGTACTGTGAAAATCATTTACAATTACATCAACTGAAATTGGTTTTTCGGAAAATTCTAATCTCACTTCGCCCAAAACATCATCAAAGAATTTTACTCCTTTTTTTAATTTATTAATGGAATCGATGTGAATTAATTCTCTATCATTGTAGAATAATTTTGTGTCTTTATATCCGCGTTCCCATGAAAGAGTTACAAATTCATTGGGTAAATGTGTTAAAGGATATTTCTTTTCGTAAAACATTTTAAAACAATTCTTGTAATTCCTTTTTCAAATAATCGATTGTGATTTCAGTTGGAAGTTGTCCGATTTCGGCACAAATTTCAAATATTTTTGAACTTAAATCCAAGCCCATTGAAGTTGCTTGCATTTGTTTTCCTGCAAGATTAATGATTTTTGTTGTTTCGTCCTTTGAATTACGAACCATTTCCCAAGCCGCTGGTGAAATAAATAATTGTTGTGCCACATTGTGGTCGTATTCCTCACGAATTGCTTTCAATAAGTCAGCTTGCAATGCTTTTGCAGGTAAACCAGGATTGTGAAGTCTCATGACCAATGAATTAGGAGAAATTCTTTCCATCAATAAAACTGCTCTTTGGTAAGCTTCTAAGCGACTTGGTAAAAAGAATTTTTGTCTTTCTTTTTTTAAATCCGCCTGTAATTTCCCAGAAAGTGAATCCGATTGCGAGTTTCTAATTTCACGTTCATTTTGTTTTTTTAAGAAAAGTACAACAGTTAAAAAAATCGCTGCTGCTGGAATGATTGTTATTGCTATTTGTAAGATTATGTCCATTTTGTTTAGTTATGAATTATGAAATATGAGTTATGAATGTCGAATTATCCTTTGAAAATCTAATTTCACACAAAAATACAATTTATTTTGAATTTTTACTTTGATTTATCATTCTTACTATATTTTTCGCTCAATTTTGTTAAATATTCTATTTCTTTTGGATCTAGCCAATATTTAATATTTTCACATATGAGAGTACTTTCGATAATTTGTTCTATTAGGAAAGAACTAAAAATTATACAACCACTCTGGGATCGAATTTTTATAGTATCATTTTCATTTTTTTTAATTGCTTTAATTAAAAGCTTTGATTTTTTATTTAAAAGTGCTTGAAAAGAATAATAACGAATTATATGATTTGGATGATTTGTTAATTCAAATAAAACTTTTGAAGATGTTTTTTTTCGTAGTTTTTCATAGAACATCCAACTTTCTGATTGCGATCCTGCAACACCTATAAATCGACCTTCAATTTTATCTATTTTAACAAGGGAATCACATAAAACAGAAATCTTTTTCGGAATTTTTTTTTCATGAAAGGATGACTGACAAAAAGAAGTCTGAAAACTAAAAATAATAATTGCAAATAATATATTTTTCATTTCAATACGATTAAAAAACTCATAATTCATTACTCATAATTCATAACTCACTAAAAAGTTTCCTCAATTGCTTCCAAAATAATTCTCCCAGCTTTTCTAATTTCTTCTTCTGTGATATTTACAGGTGGCGAAAGTCTAAAACTATACGGATGAGACAAAAACCAAAAACTAATTAATCCTTTTTCAAGACATTTTTTAACAACTTTTTCAACTCTTTCAAAACTTTCCATGTCAAAGGCAAACATCATTCCCTTCCGTCTAACTTCTTTTATTTCAACATTTTGATAAATAATATTTTCTAGAATTGAGCCTAAACGCTCAACTTCCTTAAAATTAATTTCAGTTTCCAATATTTCTAAACAAGCCAGAGCTGCTGCGCAATTTACTGGATGTCCACCAAAAGTGGTGATGTGTCCCAACATTGGATTGTAGGTAAATTCATATAATTTTTCTTGTGAAGAAACAAGAGCTCCAATCGGCATGCCACCGCCAAGAGCTTTTCCAAGTGTTAAAACATCTGGAATTACATCAAAATGTTCGAAGGCAAATAATTTTCCTGCACGACCAATTCCACATTGAATTTCATCAAAAATTAATAAAGTTCCCGTTTCCGTGCAACGATTTCGCAATGCTTTCATGAATTCCATCGATGGAAATCTAACACCTGCGTCTCCTTGAATTGTTTCAATAATTACACCTGCGGTTTTTGTTGTAATTTGCTCTAAATCTTCGATTTTATTGAAAGTCAAAAATTTAACATCCGGCAAAAGTGGTCGATAAGCTTGTTTTTTAACTTCATTTCCTGAAACACTCAAAGACCCATGCGTACTTCCATGATAAGATCCACGAAACGAGATTAATTCTGTTCTTCCAGTTACACGTTTAACCAATTTTAATGCTGCTTCATTGGCTTCTGTTCCAGAGTTTACGGTATAAACGCAAGACAAAGAATCGGGTAGGAGCGAAGCCAATTTTTTGGAGAAATTCAACTGAGAATCTTGAATAAATTCTCCATAAACCATTACATGCAAATATTTATCAACCTGATTTTTAATTGCTTCAATAATTTTCGGATGTGAATGCCCAGTGTTGTTTACAGCAACTCCAGCTATCATATCCATATAGGATTTTCCAGATTTGTCGTAAATATAGATACCTTCAGCACGTTCAACCTCAATTAAATAAGGAGATTGGTTTGTTTGCCCTTGGAATTTTAAAAAATCATTTTGTCTGTCGTTCATTTTTCAATCAAAAAAAAAGTGTCCAAAAATGAACACTTTAATTAAATATAAATCTTGTATTAAGCGTTTTTACGTGCAATAGCTTTTTCAGCCGCTTCAACGATATTTAAAGTATCAATTCCGTATTTTGTCATCAATTCCATCGGTGGACCACTTTCTCCGAATTTATCATTCACAGCAACATATTCTTGTGGTGCAAGGAAATCTTGAATTAAAACTTGTGCTACAGAATCGCCTAAACCACCATTTCTCATGTGTTCTTCAGCTGTGACAACGCAACCTGTTTTTTTAACAGATTTCAAAATTGCATCAACATCCAATGGCTTGATTGTGTGCATGTTGATAACTTCAGCATTGATTCCTTTTTCAAATAATATTTTTGCTGCTTCAATTGATTTCCAAACTAAATGTCCACAGGCAATGATGGTTACATCTGTTCCTTCAAAAATTGTATCTGCTTTTCCAATTACAAATTTCGCATCATCTTTTACAAAAATTGGCATAACAGGACGACCAAAACGCAAATAAACTGGACCTTCGTGCTCAGCAATTGCCATTGTCGCTTGTTTCGTTTGATTAAAATCACACGGAACAATTACAGTCATGTTTGGCAACATTTTCATCAAACCAATATCTTCTAAAATTTGGTGTGTTGCACCATCTTCTCCTAAAGTAAGTCCAGCGTGAGATGCACAAATTTTTACGTTTTTTTGAGAATAGGCAACAGACTGACGAATTTGATCATAAACTCTTCCAGTTGAAAAGTTTGCAAACGTTCCTGTGTAAGGAATTTTTCCTCCAACTGTCATTCCAGCTGCTATACCAATCATATTTGCTTCTGCAATTCCGATTTGAAAAAAGCGTTCAGGAAAATCTTTTTTGAAAGCATCCATTTTTAATGAACCAATTAAATCTGCACATAAACCAACTACGTTATCGTTTGTTTTTGCAACTTCATGTAATCCCTCACCAAAACCTGAACGTGTATCTTTGTTCCCTAAAATTTCAATTTCCTTCATTTTTATAAATTTATTGTTGTTGTTTTATTTGAATATATTTTAAAATCTTTTTCGAAAGTATAAGCAGTTGATTTTAAATTTTTCTGCCTGTAAACTAATCTGTAATTTCCTGGTTGCATATTTACATTCCCATAACTTGTCGCTTGATCTAAATTATGAATCCATTCCCATTTTCCTTCTTTGTTTAACATGAATAATTGAGCCACAACGACACCAGTTGCTTTGTAAGTGAAAATTCCTGGAGCCAAAATATCTACGTTTGACGTATTATTTTGCTCAATCGTAACTGTTTGATAAATCCTAGGTAATGTCAATATTTCGACATCGTATTTTCCAACAATGTACTTATCCGAAATATTTAATTCTTGCAAATTTATTGTTTGATTAGTTCCGTGAAGCATCACTCTCATTGAAATCGAATAATCTTTTGTTCCATTTGTAGTGCGCAATTTCATGTAACCTTGCGGACCATCAACTTCAATTGTGTTGTGCTTGTTTTTAACTAAAGTAATGTTTTTCTTTTCGATTCTTGGAATCGTATTTACAACTAAATCATATTTAATCGTTGGATCAATGACCAAAGTATCTGGATTTCCGTAACGATTAATTGTGTGCGTAAAAGTATATTTCAACTTATTTGTTCCAGCCTCATACAAAAACATGGTAACATCAGTTTCCTTCGGGTTTTTAGAAATATCGTTAATGTTAATTTGAGCGGTTGTATTTATAATGGCTTTATTAACAATTGTTTGAAGTGCATTTTTAAAAGCATCTTTTGTTTCTGCCTCAGAATACGCACCAATACACTTGAATTTTTCCAAATAAGATAAATCTAATCCTAAACCAATTACAAAAGGCGTAACATTGATGTTTTTGTCTTTTAGTTTTTTTGCAATAACACATGGATCATTATCACATGCTTCAATCCCATCAGTAATTAAAATAATGATGTTGATAGAATTCATGTCAGGAAAATCTCCAGCACTTGCTTCTAAAGATCGAGCAATTGGAGTTGTACCCTTTGCAACAATTGTTTTGATTTTATTTCGAACAGCAAGGTAATTGTTTTTACCAAATGGAATTTCCAATTTCGTGTCATTACAATCTTGGTAAGTTGCCGTAATCGGGGATTGATGACCATAAACACGCAATGCAATTTCTAAATTTGCTGTCCCTTCTAAACTATCAACACATTTAGCTAAAATTTCTTTTGCAGCTTCAATGCGCGACTGACCATTTCCCCAATCAGCGTTCATACTATTTGAAGCATCCAACACAAATAATATCCGCGTCAATTTCTCCTGCGAATGTAAGTTATTACAAGCAAGGAAAATTAATATTGATAGTATGGTTTTAATTTTATTCAATTTTTACAGATATTAGATAATTAGACATCAGACTAGAGACTCTTCCTCATTAAATTAGAATCTTTTATCAACAAAAATTAAAGTCTTGAGTCTTTCGTCTTGCTGTCTTAAGTCTATTGTTAGTAGTCTCCCAATGTTTCTTTCAACTGTCCCAAAGCGTTTTCTAATTGCTCAGGATTTGGTGTGCTTCCATGCCATTTATGTGTTCCCATCATGTAGTCAACTCCTTGACCCATTTCTGTTTTCATTATGATTACGATTGGTTTTTTATTTCCAGTCATTGATTTCGCTTTTGCCAACGTTGCTTTTAAATCTTCGAAATTGTGACCATCCATTTCTAAAACTTCCCAACCAAAAGCTATCCATTTTTGTGCCAAGTTTCCTAAAGACAAAACATCTTCAACATCTCCATCAATTTGACGGCCGTTATAATCAATTGTAGAAATCAAATTATCAATTTTGTTTGCTGCTGCGTACATTGCTGCTTCCCAAATTTGACCTTCTTGCAATTCGCCATCACCATGTAAAGTGTAAACGATAGAAGAATCATTGTTTAGTTTTTTCGTTTCACAAGTTCCAATTGCAACTGATAAGCCTTGTCCTAAAGATCCAGAAGCCATCCTGATTCCAGGTAGTTTTTTGTCAGTACTCGGATGACCTTGTAAACGAGAACCAATTTTTCTGAAAGTTCCTAATTCACTTACTGGAAAATAACCGCTTCTAGCTAAAACACTATAAAATAATGGTGATATATGTCCATTTGACAAGTAAAAAACATCTTCATTAATTGCATCCATAGAAAATGGCGCTGGATTATGTTTCATTTGCTCGAAGTATAATACTGTTAAAAAATCAGCACATCCTAAAGATCCACCTGGGTGACCTGAACTAACTTCACATACCATTCTTAATATGTCTCTTCTTACTTGCGATGCAATATTTGCTAAATCGTTATTTTCCATGAATTATATTTAAAAGTCCCAAAATTAACATAATTTAATGGGATTATTCAAAAAAAATTATGAATATTTGTCCACAGAAATAAGTTTTTATTAATTTTACAAAACTTATTGTCAGAGTGACACTTTGAGTGTTCTGCAATCGAAAAATTTAATAACATTATATAAGATGAAAAAAATTGGAATAAATGGTTTTGGAAGAATTGGTAGATGCTTTGCAAGATATGCCTTACTTCAAAATGATATAGAAATTGCATTAGTGAATGATTTAGGCGACTTAAAAACCCTAGCACATTTGTTCAAATATGACAGTATTCATGGAGTTTTAAAAGAAGAATTTGAAGTTAAAGATAATTCAATTGTTTTTAAAAACGGAAAAAAAATTGTTTTTATTTCAGAAAAAGATCCTTCAAATATTCCTTGGGGAAAATTTGGAGTTGAAACAGTAATTGAATCAACTGGACTATTCTTAACTCAAGAAAAAGCTGAATTACATTTAAAGGGAGGAGCTAAAAAAGTTATTTTAAGTGCTCCAGCAAATGATAATACCAAAACGATCGTTCTTGGTGTAAACGATGAAACTTTATTATCAAGCGATACTGTAATTTCAAATGCTTCCTGTACTACAAATTGTGCTGCACCTTTAATCAAAGTTATGATGGAAATTGCTGAAATTGAAAGTGCTATGCTAAAGACTGTTCACAGTTTTACTTCAGATCAACGTTTACATGATGCTCCGCACAAGGATTTGAGAAGAGCAAGAGCGGCTACAATGTCAATAATTCCAACTTCTACCGGAGCTGCAAAAGCTTTGTGGAAAATCTTCCCAGAATTGGACGGAAAAATGGCTGGAAGCAGTATGCGTGTACCTGTTTCTGACGGAAGTATTACGGAATTTACCTTTATGTTGAAAAACGAAGTTTCTGTTGCTACAATTAATGAAGCATTTAAAAAAGCAGCTGAGACCAACCTAAAAGGAATTTTGCGTTATACGGACGAACCAATCGTTTCTGTTGATATTATTGGAGACAGACACAGTTCAATTTTCGACAGTGATTTAACTTTAGTAATTGGAAAAATGGTAAAACTTTCAGCTTGGTATGATAATGAAGCTGGATATTCAAGTCGTTTACTTGATTTGGTGAATTTGGTATAGTATTCAGCTGTATAATTTAATGAAAAGTGGTAAAAATTTGTTCCAAAGTTTTTACCACTTTTTGTTTTTAGTTATTTTGACTAGTGGTTTGAAATTTGTTTTTGTGTGATGGAAAATGACAACTTTTTACTTCTAAAAGCGAGTAGCTTTCAAAATTTACTCGCTTTAGTGTATTTTTTCTTTTCGTTTTTAAAAATTATACTTAAATTTAAAACAAAGTTGGTTCATCATCCTCATCACTTTTTGGCGCAATATCCCATTCAATATCTGGAGTATTTTCATCTCCGTCATTTTCCGTTTCATCAGAAGCTATTCCGTCGATTTCGAATGGAATTTCTTTCTTCACTTCTGGCCAAGCTTCTCCACCGTCAATTTCATGTGTTAAAATGATTTCTTTCACTTTGAGTTTTGTCATCTGATTTCCTTGGGCTTTCATGCCTTTTACTTCAATCAAATCAGCTAAATTGACAACATTATCTGGAAGATTTTTCGTTTCTTTCAGTAATTTGTTATAGACAATTTTTGCTTCTGGTCGGTAAGATGTTGAAACCAAATCCATGTAAGAACCTTCTGCTTCTCCAATGAAAGAAATGCGTTTGTCAGTCATTGTCTCACACACAAATCGTTTTACATAATGTAATTCTTTTTCACCATCGTAATAAACAGTTGAAATTGGTCTATCTGGAATCCATTTTTCAATGTGAATCATGTCTTCGTCAAAATGCGTTGCAATATCGAAATTTGACAAACGATATTCACCATTTTTGTATAAAGTCAATATTTTATCCGTTCCCTTAAATGGACCCAAAAATTTTCCTCTTCCGTCGTCATTTAATCGTCCAACAATTGTGTCGTACCAGATTTTACGAGAAGCTAGGGTAGAACCGCCAACTTCTTTTTGTATAATTTTTTGTACAATTTCTTTAGTCACACGATTTCCAGCAGAAGTTCTGCTTTTAATCAACATTTCACCAAAATCAATGTCAAAACGCAAACGTTTTAAATGTGGTCTTGGGCGTAATAAAACTGTTACAATTTCTTTTTCTCCATTTGGATGAACTGAGAAATAAAGCAATTTAGAACCTTTTGTTCCTCGACTTAAATCGTATTCTGTATCTCGTGTGATGCTATTTACAAAAAAGCGTTTCATCATTGTTGCACCGCCAATTCCGTCTTGATACATGACGTGATAAATTGTTCGTGTATCACCTTTTTTCCAAACGTCAACGTGAACAATTCCTTTACCAACGAATTTTTTGTCAGCAATTTTGGTAATCATCATTTTTCCAGTATCAAAGAAAATAATGATGTCGTCAATTTCTGAACAATCGTTTATAGCTTCGTTTTTCTTTAATCCCCAACCGATAAATCCTTCTTCTAAATCAACGTATAATTTTTTATTTGCAATGATTACTTTTGCTGCAGTAATATTATCAAAAACTTTAATCTCCGTTTTGCGCTCTTTTCCTTCTCCAAAGCGTTTTTTGATGTCTTTGAAATATTCGATGCAATAATCAATTAGATTGTCCAATTTAGTTTGAACTTCTAACATTTCTGCTTCGATTTTCATGATTAGTTCATCCGCTTTATCACTGTCATAACGCGTGATTCTAATCATTCTGATTTCTGTCAGTTTGTGTAAATCTTCGTCATTAATTTCACGTCTGAATTCTTTTTTAAACTTTTCAAAACGCTTATACATGTATGCATAAAGAGATTCTTTGTCACTATATAACTTAAAATCAATGTACATTTCTTCTCGGATAAAAATCTTTTCCAAGGTAGAGAAATGCCATTGTTGTAACAATTCATTTAAGCGAATTTCAAGTTCCCATTTTAATAATTTTACCGTGTTATTGGTGTTGATTTTTAAAATTTCGGTTACTCCTAAAAAGCGTGGTTTATCGACATCAATTATAGATGAATTGGGAGAAATTGAAACTTCGCAATCCGTAAAAGCATACAAAGCATCCAATGTTTTATCAGGAGAAATTCCAGGAACTAAATGAATAACGATTTCACAAATTGCAGAAGTGTTGTCTTCTATTTTTTTGACTTTAATCTTTCCTTTTTCATTCGCTTTAATGATAGATTCAATTAAAGAACTAGTTGTAGTTCCGAATGGTATTTCGTTGATTAATAAAGTCTTATTGTCTTGAATTTTAATTTTTGCTCTGACTCGAATTTTTCCTCCACGAAGTCCGTCGTTGTAATTAGAAAAATCAGCCATTCCACCGTTTAAAAAGTCAGGCAGTAATTCTACTTTTCTTCCTCTTAAATGATTGATTGATTGTTCTATTAATTCTATAAAATTGTGAGGTAAAATTTTACATGCCAAACCAACAGCAATTCCTTCAGCTCCTTGTGCCAAAAGCAATGGGAATTTCATCGGAAGCTGCTCTGGTTCTTTGTTTCGACCATCGTAACTTGAAAGCCAATTCGTTGTTTTTGGATTAAAAACAACGTGCGCCGCAAATTTTGAAATTCGAGCTTCAATATATCGTGGAGCAGCAGCACCGTCGCCAGTCAAAGTATTTCCCCAGTTTCCTTGGCAATCTATTAGCAATTCCTTTTGCCCTAAAGCAACCAAAGCGTCTCCGATAGAAGCATCACCATGAGGGTGATATTTCATTGTATTTCCTATGATATTCGCAACTTTATTGTAGCGACCATCGTCCAATTCTTTCATTGAATGCAAAATCCTACGTTGTACAGGTTTTAAGCCGTCAAAAAGTGCAGGTACAGCGCGTTCAAGGATTACATAAGATGCGTAATCCAAAAACCATTTTTCGTATAAACCATTTAAAGGAATGATTTTATCATCCACATTCGATTTCTCAAATGGATTTGAATCAGTATCCTTTTTATC
>CAMBRH010000069.1 GCA_945870115.1 Chitinophaga pinensis
AGAAAGCTTAGAAGTAAACAAAATCTCCAATTCTCCGTTTCACCTTGCTTAATTCGCCAGGAATTCTATCACTTTCTCTCCAAATGCAAAAAACCGTGAATCTCTTTATCACCTCCGATAGGTTCCGTAAAATTCATTTTATAGAAATAAACTCCATCATAAGCTTCTTTTCCATCTTGTGAATTTCCATCCCATTTGATAATCTGGTTGGTAGATTCATACATGATTACTCCCCAACGATTTAGAATTGTGAAATTGATATTTTTTAAGCCACCAAATTTGATTGGAACAAAAAAGTCATTTATACTATCACCATTTGGAGTAAAGATATTTGGAAGTTCAAGTGCAAATGGAATAGAATCAATAATGATTATTGTTGTATCGCAAAATTGGACAAAAACTTGGATACTATCAATCGTTGGACAACCGCCATTTGAACCAATAACTGAAAAGGTTGAATCAGATACTGGTTTAACAAGAATTGTATCATTTGACTCTGTCGTTGACCAAAGGTAATTTAAAGATCCAGTTGCTACTAATTTTAAGGAATCTCCCAAACATAAGGATGTCGAACCAATTGGTGTGATAACAATAGGAACCGTTGTTTGGATCGTAAAAGTCACATCTTCATCAATTTTCATATTTCCACACGGATCAAAAGCTTTCAGATTTAAAGTAATCAATCCTGTTTCAGTTACAGTAGGTGTATATCTAATTGAATCATTTGAAGTTGATGAAAAGCTTCCATTTCCTCCAGACCAAACCAAAGTACTGTAACTTCCATCAACCACAGCAACAATGTCTATGAATTCGCCAGAACAAATTGAAGCCGGTGCTTGAAAAGTTACTGAAGAAGGTACAAGAGGAGCTTGGCAACCATTGTTGAAATAATTTGGTGTCCCAGACCATGAAAAACCTACCGATCCACCATCTTCGCCACCTAAAACTCCATCCACTTGCTCTAACAAACCTCTATCATATATTACAGTATCAGCGCAATTTGTTGACGTGTTCGTAATTACAAATGTTCTTTCTGAAGATGCTCCAAAATTGGTAAAATGACCAGATGTGTTTCCTGCACATTGAAAAATGACATATAAGGTATCTGACAAATTCTCAAAATATGTTGGTATCGCAGTAAAATCAGTACTTGTCATAATTAATACATGAGCTCCTGCTGGTAAAACACCATTTGTTGGCTCTTTTAAAAAACCACATTGCGTAATAGCAAGATTTAAAGCATCCAGTTTAGTTGTTGCGGTTGCATCAGTGCAAAAACCTAGAAAATCATTTGATATATTTGGCCATTTTGAAGTCTGAATAACTCCAGTAGCTCCAGCTCCATCAATTCTCAAATCACTAACATTCATTGAATTTGGTCCATTTTGAAAAATAACCATTTCATTTTTTCCTTCGTTTGCTCCGTCGCAGCCATCTACTAATAAACTTTCAATTTCAAAACAACTAGAAGGAGCTTGAGAAAAACTAATTGAGGTAAAAAATGTCGTTAAAAAAACAAAAGCTAGAAGAAAAAAATTTTTAAACATAATTTATTTTTTACTGGATCATAATTTAAAAATTAATTATGATGGCTAATAAAACTAAATGGTTTCAGCAAAACACTTCAAATAAATGAGCTTCAAGGAGTTCAAATAGTTTTTTGCAAAAGTACAAAATGAGAAGGGTTATAGCAAAAAAGTCAAGGTTAACTTTGAGTTAAATTTTAACCTCCAACCATTTTTTTAATCTCATTTAATTTGATTAATGCTTCCACGGGAGTTAATGTATTGATGTCAATTGAAACCAATTCTTCCCTAATATTCTCTAAAACAGGGTCGTTTAATTGGAAAAAGCTCATTTGAAAATCTTTTTCATTCACAACTTCCTTTACTTTTTTTGTATCTGAAGAAACATTATTCTGTTCTAATTTTGTTAATAATTTTGTCGCACGGTTGATAACTTGTTGTGGCATTCCAGCTAATTTTGCAACATGGATTCCAAATGAATGTTCACTACCTCCTTGTACTAACTTCCTTAAAAACAGTATTTTATTTCCAGTTTCTTTTACTGAAACGTTATAGTTTTTGATGCGCTCAAATTGGGTACACATTTCATTTAGTTCATGATAATGTGTTGCGAAAAGTGTTTTTCCTCTAAACTTTGGATGTTCGTGCAAATATTCAGCAATCGCCCAAGCAATCGAAATTCCGTCATAGGTGCTTGTTCCACGACCAATTTCATCTAATAAAATCAAACTTCGTTCAGATAAATTATTCAAAATACTCGAAGTTTCATTCATCTCAACCATAAAAGTAGATTCTCCTGAAGAAATATTATCAGAAGCTCCAACTCGCGTGAAAACTTTATCAACCAAGCCTAATTTTGCCGATTGAGCAGGAACAAAAGATCCCATTTGAGCCATTAAACTTATTAGAGCAGTTTGACGCAATAAAGCACTTTTTCCTGACATATTTGGTCCAGTAATCATGATGATTTGTTGCGTATCATTGTCTAAAAAGACATCATTTGCAACATATTCTTCGCCAATTTTCAACTGTTTTTCAATTACTGGATGGCGGCCATTTTTAATGTCAATTTCATAGGTAGAGTTAACTTCTGGACGCACATATTTATTCTTTTTTGCAACTTCAGCGAATGAAAGTAAGCAATCCAATTGCCCGATCAAAAAAGCATTTTGTTGAATAGTTTGAATGTATTCAGCCATTGAAAGTACAAAATCTTGGTATAATTTACTCTCAATTTGATGAATTTTGTCTTCAGCTCCTAAGATTTTATGTTCGTAAATTTTTAATTCTTCCGTAATATATCTTTCAGCATTAACCAATGTTTGCTTGCGAATCCATGATTCTGGAACTTTGTCTTTGTGTGTATTTGTAACTTCTAAATAATATCCATACACATTATTAAAAGAAACTTTCAAACTTGGAATTCCTGTAATCTCTGATTCTCTGTTTTGAATTTGTTCCAGAAAGTCCTTTCCAGAGTAGGAAATTTCTCTTAATTCGTCTAATTCAGCGTGAATTCCTTTGGCAATAACTGGACCTTTTCCAACTTGAATTGCCGGTTCTTCCACAAAATTAAGTTCAATTGCTTCAATTAATTTTTCACAAGGATTTAAGCGTTCACCGATTTTTTCTAAGGCTTTGACTTTTGTTTTGGATAAAATTTCTTGAATTGGTTTTATTTGCCTTAAAGTAAACTCTAATTGTTTGATTTCTTTAGGATTAACTCTTCCAACTGCTGCTTTTGAAATCAACCTTTCTAAATCACCAATTTCCTTCAAACGAAGTGTTGTTTCATAGGAAATATCATCTTCTTTTGTGAAATATTCAACAGAATCCAAACGTTCTTGAATTGGCGTTAAATCTTTTAGTGGCAACACAATCCAACGTTTAATCATTCTTCCTCCCATGGGAGTTTTTGTGAAATCGATGATGTCAATTAAAGTAGTTGCATTTTCATTTGGCGAGGAAATCAATTCTAAATTTCTGATTGTAAATCGGTCTAACCAAACAAAGCGATCTTCTTCAATACGAGAAATCGACGTGATGTGTCCCAATCTGTCATGTTGGGTTTCTGAAAGGTAATGTAAAATTGCTCCAGCGGCAGTAATTCCTTCCGTAATTCCTTCAATTCCAAATCCTTTTAGGTTTTTGGTGCCAAAATGTTTGGTCAAGGTTTCTTGGGCAAAATCATTACTAAAAGCCCAATCTTCGAGTTTAAAGGTATAATATTTATCTCCAAAACTCTCTTTGAAAAACGCCCCATTTTTTTTCTGAAAAACAATTTCACTTGGATCAAAACCTTGAATTAATTTTTCAATGTGTTCTAAATTTCCTTGTGCAACTAAAAATTCGCCAGTAGAAATATCCAAAAAAGAAACACCATGAATTTCTTTCCCAAAGTGAATGGCGCACAAAAAGTTATTTTTATTTGAATCTAATACATTGTCATTGAAAGCAATACCTGGAGTTACGAGTTCTGTCACACCACGCTTCACAATATTTTTTGTCAATTTTGGATCTTCCAATTGATCGCAAACCGCAACTCTATATCCCGCACGAACAAGTTTTGGAAGGTAATTTTCCAAGGAATGATGAGGAAAACCGGCTAATTCAATGTAAGAATCACCATTTCGTCTTTTTGTCAGCACAATTCCAACAGTTTTAGATGTCTTGATTGCATCTTCACCAAAAGTTTCATAAAAATCCCCCACACGAAAAAGCAACAAAGCTTGCGGATGTTTTGCTTTTATAGCATTCCATTGTTTCATTAATGGAGTTTCTTCGGCTGATTTTTTTGATTTTTCGCTGGACAAGTGATTAATTTTTAAATTTGCATTGTAAAATTAGTTCCAAATATTTATTTTCTCGAAAAAAGATACAAAATATTATCAACAAAAATTCTAAAATGGAAAACAAAAAACTCAAATTATGGGAATTAGAACGTGTCAATGAACAAGAATTCAAGGCGCAGAAAAAATTTCCTTTAGTCATAATTTTAGATGATATTAGAAGTTTGAACAATATTGGAACTTTTTTTAGAACGGCCGATGCTTTTAATGTTGAAAAAATTTATTTGTGTGGAATTACGGCTACTCCTCCAAACAAAGACATTCACAAAACCGCTTTGGGAGCAACAGAAACCATAAACTGGGAACACAGAGAATCAATCGTAGATTTAATTGATGAATTAAAAAAAGACGGAACTTTAATCGCAAGTATTGAGCAAACAGAAGATACAATTTTGCTTCAAAACATCGATTCAATTCCGAAACAAAAAATCGCCTTAATCTTTGGAAATGAAGTGAATGGAGTAAATCAAGAAGCAATTAACAAAAGTGATTATGTGATTGAAATTCCACAATTTGGAACAAAACACAGTTTAAATGTTTCCGTTTGTGCAGGCGTTGTTTTGTGGGAGTTTTTGAAAAGAGAAATTGTGAAATAATTATGAATTATGAATTATGAGTTATGAATTTTGAATTAAATGAATAATCACTAACTTTGAAAAAAATCAACCATGGTAAAAAAAATTATACTTCTTTGTTGTATTTCGACTAATACACTTTTTGCTCAATTAAACATTAACTCTCCGTTAACAATTGCTGATACTTTTGGTAATTCGCATCCGCAAATTGAACTGACTGGCGATGGAAATCCTATTGTTACTTGGACGAATTTCAGTAAAAAAAATATTTACGCTTCAAAATTTGAAAACAATGGCTTTTTGGCTCCCATAAAATTAAATCCATTAGGTTTAGATGTCCAAAGTTATACTTGGAGTGGTCCAGATTTATGCATCGAAAATTCAAATGTGTATGCAATTTTTCGTTCTGACGGTTATGAAACTGGACATGTTTATTTGGTGAAATCTACGAATAACGGTCAATCTTTCTCTGATACAATGAGAGTAGATCATTTAAGTGCAGGTTTTGCCCAATATCCGGATTTGGCGGTTTTGAATGATACCATTTACACAACTTTCATGGATCACGATGCTATGGGAATGAGCCCACAATATGTTTTATCTCGCTCTTTTGATGGTGGTTTGACATTTGAAAACCCAATTTTAGCAGGTGAATTAACTGGCGATGAAGCCTGTGATTGTTGTCCGCCAGAAATTATCGTAAACAATGATTATGTCATTATTTTATTTAGAAATAATGCAAATAATGTCAGAGATATTAAAGGTGCAATTTCTTATGACCGTGGAGCAACTTTTACAAATATTGCAAATGTTGATAATCATTTGTGGACTTTACAATCGTGTCCAAGTACAGGCCCAGATGGTAAAATTGACCAAAATAACATCATGCATACAGTTTATAAATCGTACGAAAATTTGGCTGGAAAAGTGTTTTTAAACAGTTATGATTTGACTCAAAATGTGTCTGTTTCGACTCAAAATTTAGCGAATGGAGTCAACAATACAAATTTTCCACAAATTACACTAAAGAATGATTTAATTGGAATTGTTTTTGAAGGAAATGGTTCAGCAACTGATGTGTTTTTTAATTATTCACTTTCTGGAATTCAAGGCGTAAATCCAAGCATGTTGATGAATTTAACGAATGTGACTGGAGCTCAATCAAAACCAGATATTATTGCTGATAACAATTCATTTCACATCGTGTATTCTGATGTTTCAAAATTGTCTTATGTTAAAATTGATGTTTTAGTAGATTTGAAAGAATTGGAAAAAAAAAGTAAAATTGAAACCTTAATTTACTCTAAAAGTAAAGATAAGGAAATTGAAATTTTTAATTCTCTTCTTTATAATTTTGAAGGAAGAAAAATTGATATGAATGATTTCTCAAAATTATCTTTAGGAAATTACTATATTGTTAAGGAGTCAGAAAAAATAGTTCAAAAGTTAATTATTATTCCGTGAAAAAACTTTGTTTTAGACATCAAGTTCCGATAACTATCGGAATTAGGATATTAGGATAACAGGACTTTAATTGATTTAGGTACAAATTCGATTTTGAGGTTTTAATCAAAATATCTTTGTGTCTTGGCGCCTTTGTAGAAATAAAAAAAACTTTGCTAACTTTGCGATATTCTTTGCATCCCGATAGCTATCGGGATTGCGTTTAAACAAGCAGCATATGAGATCAACAATAGAAAAAGCATGGGAAAACCGTGAATTACTAAAAGAAAAAGAAACAATTCTAGCCATAGAACACGTAATTGAAGACATTGATAAAGGGATAATTCGTGTTGCTGAACCTACTGAAAATGGCCAATGGCAAGTAAACGAATGGGTTAAAAAAGCAGTTGTGATGTATTTTCCAATTCGACAAATGGAAACGATTGAAGTTGGTCCCTTTGAATTTCACGACAAAATGGCTTTGAAAACAAATTACAAAGAATTAGGCGTAAGAGTTGTTCCTCCAGCTGTTGCGAGGTACGGTGCTTTCATTGCTTCTGGTGTAATTTTAATGCCATCTTATGTAAATATTGGCGCTTACGTTGACTCAGGGACAATGGTCGATACATGGGCTACTGTTGGTTCTTGCGCGCAAATAGGAAAAAATGTTCACCTTAGTGGGGGAGTTGGAATTGGTGGAGTTTTAGAACCACTTCAAGCAGCACCAGTTATTATTGAAGACGGAGCATTTATTGGTTCAAGATGCATTGTTGTTGAAGGAGTTAGAGTTGGAAAAGAAGCAGTTTTAGGAGCAAATGTTGTATTGACAAAATCTACTAAAATTATTGATGTTACAGGAATTGAACCTCTTGAAATTCGTGGTTATGTTCCAGATAGAAGTGTTGTGATTCCTGGATCTTACACGAAAAAGTTTCCCGCAGGAGAATTTCAAGTTCCATGTGCTTTAATTATCGGAAAAAGAAAAGAAAGCACAGATTTGAAAACTTCCTTAAATGACGCATTGAGAGAACATAACATAGCAGTTTAAAACTGTTTTTAAATTCCAATTTTGAAAATATTAAACTAAAAAATGATGCCGTAGGTATCAAATATTTATAACGGCGGATGAAGTCCGCCGTAAAGAATAAAAATAACTCGTTTTTGGCGTGTGTTTTTGAATAAAAACCATGACAAAAACAAAAATTATCATTCATAACTAACTCATCACTATTTTGCGAATGGATAATCTAACGGGAATCGTATTAATGGGTGGAAAATCTTCTAGAATGTTGGAGGATAAATCACTTATTAATTACAACGGAAAAGCCCAATTTGAATTTATTCATGAATTGTTGAGAGAATTTTGCGCTGAAGTTTATCTTTCTGTAAAAAGTCCTTTTAAAAGCGATCTACCACTAATTTTTGACTCTGAGAAATATCAAAATATAGGTCCACTAGCAGGATTGATTTCTGCTTTTGAATCTAAAAAGTCTGCTTTTCTAGTTCTTGCAATTGATTATCCTTTGATTGATAAATTGGAAATTGAAAAACTGATTTCTGAAAGAGATTTAAGTTCGGTTGCGAGCGTTTTTTACAATACTGAAAGTTCATTTTTTGAACCATTTTTAGGAATTTATGAAGAATCTTTTTTTGAAATTTTAGTCCATGAAATTCAACATGAAAATTATTCTTTACAAAATATTTTGTCAAAAAATAAAGTAAAAAAGGTTTTTCCTTTAAAAAATGAATCGTTGAAAAACATTAATTCACAAGCAGAAAAAATTGAATTTTTAAAAGGATTTAATGATGCCGTAGGTATCAAATATTTATAACGGCGGATGAAGTCCGCCGTAAAGAATAAAAATAATTCGTTTTTGGCGTGTGTTTTTGTTTAAAAACCATGACAAAAACATTAAAATAAAAGCTAAAATAAAATTGAGATGAAAAATAAAGCGATTTCAGATGTTGAATTGATTAGATATAAAAATTCAGAATTTAACCAAGTTTCGGATTATGTTTCTGTCGAAGAACCATTGGAAATTAGTTTAGCTTATTGGAAAAACGAAATTTTGCAAACAAAGAACATTTCTATCACGATGCGAACTCCTGGTGCTGATAAAGAATTGGCACTCGGATTTTTAGTTACAGAAGGAATTTTAACAGATGTAAATTCGATCAATAAAATTGAAGATGCAACTTTTGCCACTCAAAATAAAATCACCATTGAACTAAAAAAAGACGTTGAAATTGATTTATCTAAAATCGAACGACATTTTTATACGTCAAGTAGCTGTGGAGTTTGCGGAAAATCATCCATTGATTCAATCAGAACTATTCAGAGCAAAAAAAATGAACACTTAAATTTTAAAATTTCAAAAGAAGTAATTTTAGGACTAAATGAAAAAATAAATTCACAGCAAGCTGTTTTTGAGCAAACTGGTGGACTTCACGCTTCATCCTTTTTTACAATCGATGGAGAATTTATCGAACTTTTCGAAGATGTTGGAAGACACAATGCTTTGGATAAATTAATTGGTTCAAATTTTCTCAAAAAGAATTTTCCCTTAGAAGAAAACATTTTACTTTTAAGCGGAAGAATTAGTTTTGAATTGATACAAAAAGCCGCAATGGCAAATATTTCAATCGTTTGTGCTTTGGGAGCTCCATCTTCACTTGCAATAGATTTGGCAAAAGAATTTAACATGACTATAATCGGTTTTTTGAAAAAAGATTCCTTTAATATTTATCATGGTTCAGAAAATATTTTGTAATTTTCCAATCAGATTTAATCTTCAAAATAAAAGTACTTTTTAGTGGAAAATAATAAAAAACCAAAACAGCCAATTGCTGAACCGCCAGAAAAATTTACTGGAATAAAATTAACTGAACCAAAAGATATGGCGGCTGGATTTCCTGCTGTGGTTTCGAGTTTGAAACAAGTTTTTGGTGAAGCTGGTGTTGGCCGTGGATTAAAAGCATTGTCAAAATTAAATCAAAAAGGTGGTACTGATTGTCCTTCCTGCGCTTGGCCAGATCCAGATGACGATAGAAGTACAATCGCTGAATATTGCGAAAACGGTGCAAAAGCAATTGCTGAAGAAGCTACTTTAAAAAAACTTTCAGCAGACTTTTTTCAAGAAAATTCCGTTTACGATTTATCGCTTTTGAGTGATTTTGAAATTGGAAGAAAAGGTCGAATCGCTCAACCAATGTATCTTTCTGAAGGAGCAACACATTACCGAGAAATTTCCTGGGAAAAAGCATTTGAAAAAATCGCTTCAAGCCTTAATATCTTAGAAAATCCTGATGAGGCAATCTTTTATACGTCAGGAAGAACAAGTAACGAAGCGGCATTTTTATATCAACTTTTTGTGCGTGAATTTGGGACAAATAATTTACCAGATTGTTCCAATATGTGTCACGAATCAAGTGGTGTGGCGCTTTCTGAAACCGTTGGAATAGGGAAAGGAAGTGTGAAATTAGAGGATTTTTATCACACAGATGTTATTTTAATTTTAGGCCAAAATCCTGGTACAAATCACCCAAGAATGTTGAGTGCTTTGAAAAAAGCCAAAAAAAATGGAGCAACCATAATTTCTGTTAATCCATTGATTGAAACAGGATTAGTTGGTTTTGCAAATCCGCAAGAATTTAAAGGAATGCTTGGAATCAATACCAAATTAACGGATATATATTTGCAAGTAAAATTAAATGGCGACATGGCACTTTTGAAAGCCATCATGTTGCGTTTATTGGAATTGGAAGAAAAATCTGTTGGTTCTGTTTTTGATTTAGATTTTATTCGCGATAAAACGGCTGGATTCGAAGATTTTATAGTTAACTTAAAGAAACAAAATTATTCAGAATTACTTGAATTAGCTGGAATTTCTGATGAAGAAGTTTCAAAAGTTGTTGAAGTTTTAGCGAGTAAAAAGAATATTATTGCCTGTTGGGCAATGGGTTTAACGCAGCATAAAAACGCTGTTGAAACGATTCAAGATGTTGTGAATCTGTTACTTTTAAAAGGAAGCATTGGAAAACCTTTCGCTGGAACTTGTCCAGTTCGAGGTCACAGTAATGTGCAAGGTGATCGCACAATGGGAATTTACGAAAAACAATCACAGGCTTTTTTAGATTCAATCGAAAAAAACTTTCAATTTACTCCGCCACAAAAGCATGGTTATGATGTTGTTGAAGCAATTCATGCGATGCACGAAAAGAAAGCAAAAGTTTTTGTCTGTATGGGAGGAAATTTTCTTTCCGCTTCGCCAGACACAAATTTCACAGCAAAAGCGATGCAAAATTGTGATTTGACTGTTCAAGTTTCCACAAAATTGAATAGAAGTCATTTAATTCACGGAAAAGAATCCATTATTTTACCATGTTTGGGAAGAACAGATATTGATTTAATTGATGGTGAAAGACAATTTGTTACGGTCGAAAATTCGATGGGAATTGTGCATTCAAGTAGGGGAAGTTTGACTCCAATTTCAGATAATTTATTAAGTGAAGCAAAAATTGTTTGCCATTTGGCAAAGGCAACTTTTGGAGAAAAATCTACTGTAAATTGGGATTCTTATTTGAAAGATTATTCAAAAATCCGCGATAGTATTGAAGCAACAATTCCTGGTTTTGAGAATTTTAATGAAAAAATAAAAATCAAAGAAGGATTTTATTTGCCAAATGCTGCGAGAGATAATGACTATAAAACGATTACAGGAAAAGCAAATTTCACGGTTTCATCAGTAGAAACGATTCCATTGAAAGAGCATGAATTTATGATGATGACGATTCGTACACACGATCAATTCAACACCACAATTTATGGATTAAATGATAGATACCGAGGAATTTATAACGAACGTCGCGTAATTTTAATGAATAAATTAGACATTGAGGAAGCTAATTTAGTCAAAGGGAATTTAGTTGATATTTATAATTATAGTGATGGTGTTGAACGGGTTGCACATAAATTTATCATTGTGGAATATAATATTCCTAGAAAATGTGTCGCAACCTATTTTCCTGAAACAAATGTTTTAGTTCCAATAAATTCTACGGCTAAAAAAAGCAATACACCAACTTCAAAATCAGTAATTGTTGAGTTGAAATCAACTTTATAATGAAATCAATTTACCTGAATATTGTCAATTTTATTGAAGAATTTAGAATATTCAACAAGAAAAAGTTGCAATTGATTCGCTATTTCTTGTTCTTCATTTTTTCAACTTGGTATTGTTTTTCCTTACCAGAAAAAATTTTCAATGATAAAACTTCTACCGTTTTATTTGATCGAAATGGAAATTTATTAGGTGCAAAAATTGCAGAAGATGGTCAATGGAGATTTCCTGAGACAACTGTGCTTCCAAGTAAATTAAAAAAATGCATCGTTGAATTTGAGGACAGAAATTTCAATTCTCACATAGGAATTAGTTTAAAAGGAATCTGCCGTGCTTTTTATCAAAATTTTAAGGAAAATCGAGTTGTTAGTGGTGGAAGTACTATCACCATGCAGCTAGCTCGAATCATGCGGAAAAATCCCAAGCGAACGTATTTTGAAAAAACAATTGAAATGCTTCTCGCCACTCGTTTGGAAATCCGCTTTTCGAAAGACGAAATTCTCGCTTTATATGCTTCAAATGCTCCTTTTGGAAACAATGTCGTGGGTGTTGAAACTGCTGCGTGGCGTTATTTTGGTAGGAAAGCTTCTCAATTAAGTTGGTCTGAATCAGCAACTTTGGCTGTGTTACCTAATGCTCCGGGTTTAATTTATCCTGGGAAAAATCATGATAGGTTGTTGAGAAAAAGAAATCGTTTACTAAAAAGAATGTTTGAACAGAAAATTTTTGATGAAACGACTTATCAATTAGCACTTTCAGAACCTCTTCCAGATAAACCACTTAGATTGCCGCAACTTGCTCCTCATATTTTAGAAAATTTCAGTAAAAAAAGAAAAAGAGGAAAACAAATTAGTTCAACAATTGATATTAATTTGCAGGAAAAAGTGATGCAACAATTGAGTATTCATAACAATTTATTAAGCGAAAATGGAATTTTTAATGGAGCAGTAATTGTTACTTCTGTCAATACTGGAGAGATTTTGGCTTACGTTGGGAATACAGATTTAGAAGATGATGAATATGCCAGTGATGTTGATTGTGCGAATGCACCGAGAAGTACAGGTAGTATTTTGAAGCCCTTTTTGTACGCCAAATCTTTGGAAGATGGAATCATTGCGCCAGAAATGCTACTAAATGATATTCCTTCGCAATTTGGAAGTTTCTCTCCAAAGAATTTCACAGGAAATTTCAACGGAGCTTTGCCTGCAAATAAAGCGTTGTCGAGAAGTTTGAATGTTCCAATGGTTCATTTGTTGAATCAATATGGTTTGAGTAAATTTCATGCTGAGTTAAATGCCTATGGATTGACAACTTTGAAAAGACCAGCTAAACATTACGGCTTATCATTGATTTTGGGTGGGGCAGAGGCTAAATTGACAGATTTGTCAAAGGCTTATACGCAAATGGCCCAAGAATTAAAATTCGGTCAAAAAAAAGAAATAAGTTTAGAGAAAAAGCTTGATCTGAACAGTGAATATGAAGTAAATAAAGTGCGTACGCAGACAGACAGGGCTTGTATTTATTCTACTTTTGAAGCTATGACTGAAGTAAATCGTCCTGATGAAGATGACAATTGGCGGTATTTTTCTTCATCTGAAAAAATTGCTTGGAAAACAGGGACAAGTTTTGGTTTTCGCGATGCTTGGGC
>CAMBRH010000070.1 GCA_945870115.1 Chitinophaga pinensis
TATTGAGCTGAAATTTTAAAGGAACTTAGCCTAAATTCCTCACTACTTCTCATGTCTGAAAATCCAATTATGTCGGCTTGTTCATTAAGTTCACCAATGTAAATACTGGTATGACCAATAGGTGAAACTTGATTATTACTCAATTTTACTGTGTCTGCAAAACTACCAGCAAAAAAAACCATGTTTTGGTAAAAATCTATATCTGTAATACTGCGAATACCATCATCAAAAAATTTTGTTTCAAGAACATCTCCGAATTCGTTTAAAGTTGCGACAAAACATTGACTGTTGAATTTGCTTTGCTGTTGATCTTTTAAAACTCCATCAACAAATAATAAATCACCACAAACATTTCCAGAAATATAAATTGTATTTGGGCAAGAATTACAATTTGATTTAATTTTTAAAACTTCATTTGTTAAGATATAATCTGAGTAATAATGATGTGACCACAATATATCTCCTACCGAATTTAATTTAGCAATTGCAGCAGCATAACTTGAATTTTGTGAGTAAATATTTCCGTTTATAGATAAAGAATCGATAAAAAGTATCGAAGTATAAATGTTCTCATTATTATCTAAAATTAAACGATTTATATAAGTTGAGTTACTTGATGGAAATGTTTTCAACCATTTAAGATTAAAATTTTGATCAACTTTAAGAATTATATTGCTCCAATTTGTTGACGAAGTAATTGAATCTCCATTTAGTAAAAAGTTTTCTTTGAAGTTTAGACCTAAAATAATATCACCATTGTCACAAACTTTAATGTCACCAAATGTAAAACTTTCGCTTCCACCAAAATTTTTCACAAAAAGTTTTTCACCGATAGAATTTTGTTTTATTAAAAAATAATGACCTAAACTTTCATTCACATTTTCTCCTAAACAATTTGCAGAGTTTTCAAAACTTCCAAGAGTATATATGTTTCCAATATTATCATTACAGATAGAATAAATATGGTCAATATATCCATCTGTACAAACAACTTGTTGCCAATTCACAGATAACAAATCTTGAGTATAACACTTTGAAAATGTTACTACTAAACTTAAAATTAAACATTTCTTGTACATACTTTATTTTGTAAATTTAACAGTGATAGTATTAATACATTTTCAACATTAAAAGAAGTTAACTTAATTTATTAGACGTAAAAAATTCTGTAAAAGTTATTCACAAGCTAAAATAAACATTTATTTTTAAAGCATGGTATTTAGAATTTGTCCTTGAATTTGAACCACAAGAAATAATTAAAATAATTAGTGTTAAAATAAAGATTACTTTTTCATTAGAATAGAATTTCATCAAATATAGGAAAAAAACAAACTCAAAAACAATTGTAGCAAAAAATGAATTCTTTGCAAGTATTGTTGGGGTTATCCAGTTCTAAAAATTATAATTTTACGGTGAGTCATATGGTTCGACTTTTTTTTGAACTTTACTTTCATTTTTTTGTTACTTTTGAAATAAAAATTAACACAATGAGTAATAACATTCAAAGAAGAGGTTTTTTAGGGCGATTATCATTGGCTTTTGCTTCTGTTGTAGCAACTCCATTGACAAATTTAGCGAATTCTTCAAGCCCAGATAAAACTGATAAAGAAAAAGATATGAATCCAATTATAAAAATTAAAGCATTAGGTTTTCAGTGGGAAACGCAAGATCCATTTTTGTTTTGTGTGCATCACGAAGATAAATTCCCCAAAGGAAATGAAGTGATGGGACCAGATAAAAGCAATTTTCAAGGGCGACACATGGGTGAAGATTTCATCATCAAAGATGGTTTTAGAATGTATCATGGGAAATCTGTTCCTGGTTTTCCTGGTCATCCACATCGGGGATTTGAAACAATAACTGTGGTGCGCCAAGGAATTGTGGATCACGCAGATTCATTGGGTGCAGCTGGTCGTTATGGAGACGGTGATGTGCAGTGGATGACTGCCGGAAAAGGAGTTCAACATTCGGAAATGTTTCCTTTGATTCATGAAGACAAAGAAAACCCAATGGAATTGTTTCAGATTTGGTTAAACTTACCAAAGAAAGACAAAATGGTTGAACCGCATTTTAAAATGTTATGGAGAGATAGCATTCCAAATTATGAATTTAATGATTCAGCAAATAAAAGTACAAAAGTTGAAATTATTGTGGGGAAATTAGCTGAATTTATTGCTCCAACTCCTCCACCAAATTCTTGGGCAGCAAATCCAACAAATGAAGTGTCAATTTTGAACATCAAAATGGAATCGGGAGCAACTTGGACTTTACCAAAAGCTTCAGAAGGAATCAATCGCACACTTTATTTTTACGAAGGAACGAGTTTAATTTTAGCAAATCAACAAATTAAACCATATTCTGCAATTGAATTAAAGTCAAATTTTGATATCGAACTAAAAGCTGGTGAGCAAGCAGTAAGTATTTTGATGTTACAAGGTAAACCAATTTCAGAACAAGTCATTCAATATGGCCCATTTGTGATGAACACAAAAGAAGAAATCAATCAAGCATTTGAAGATTATCATGAAACTCAATTTGGTGGATGGCCATGGCCGAAATTTGACCAAGTGCACGATAGAAATAGAGGTCGATTTGCGAAACATGCCGATGGAACATTAGAAGAAAAGGTTTAGAAAGTGAAATTTAAAGTTGTACTTTTTCTGCTTTAAATACACAAGTTAATTAGTCAAAATTAAATTGCTTTTAGTTTAAGATTTTTTTCGAAGAAATAATTTTTACATTTCAAAACACATTACAGAAATAAATCCAACTCCGATGCACAAGAATAGTTGAAGAAGTGAAATTGATTCGAATTCAAAAAAAGTTCTCATCGGTTTGACAAGTAGGAAGAGTGCTAAAATCAAACTAGTAATAGAAATGATTATTAAAACTAAATTATTTTTATACTTCAAAGTTGTAAATATGGAATAATAAAAAGAACGATTTACCAATGTCAGAAAAATATTCGCAAAAATAAGTGTAGAAAAAACCATTGTTCTAGTCAAAGCTTCGTTGTAAGAATTTTGAACAGCATATTGATAAATAAACAAAGTTCCTAAAGTAATTACCAATCCTTGAATGATACTGATTGTCAGTTCACTCCAGTTAAAGAAAGTTTTGGTAAAAGTCCTTGGTTTGATGTTCATTGTATTTTTTTCCATTGGTTCATTTTCATATATTATAGAACACGTTGGTCCCATGATAATTTCTAAAAATATGACATGAATCGGAGAAAATATCGAAGGATAAATCCAGCCCAAAGCAAGTGGAATAAAAACGGTTAATATAATTGGAATGTGAATGGAAATGATGTAACTAATTGCTTTTTTGAGATTTGCATAAATTTTTCGACCCGTTGCAACCGCATCAACCATTTTGGATAAATCGTCATCGATCAAAATGAGAGAAGCGGCATTTTTTGCAATTTCAGAACCTCTTTTTCCCATCGCAATTCCGATGTGTGCCGACTTCAAAGCTGGACCATCATTTACTCCATCACCTGTCATGGCAACGATTTGCTTTTGAGCCTTTAAGGCATTTATTATTCTCAATTTTGCTTCTGGGAACATTCGTGTAAAAATTGCTGTTTCCGTTACTGTTTTTTGTAAATCTTTGTCATTTAAAAGCATTAATTCATCTCCATTTATGGATTTATCAAAGCCTTTGAAACCAATTTGTTTGGCAATTGAAATTGTTGTTTCTGCATTATCACCCGTAATAATTTTTACTGAAATTCCAGCTTTGTAAAAATTTTCAAAAACTTCTTGAATATTTTTTTTGGGAGGATCATAAAAAGCAATTAATCCGACAAAATTAAATTTCAATTCTTGTTGGGTTTCAGGAAAGGTATCGCCGTCAAATAAAGATTCACCAACACCTAAAACACGAAATCCTTCTAAAGCTAAATTATGAATTGCTTCTTGAATTTGCTTTTTTTGTTTTTCATCTAAGTTTGATACTTCAATTAGTGCTTCCGGAGCACCTTTTGCTGCGATAATTTTTTGACCGTTTTTATTTTGAAAAACGTGGGTCATCATTGGAGGTTTTCCATCCAAGGGGTATTCATGAATCATTTTGAAATTTGGCCTTTCATCAGTTTTTGTTTTTTCGGCGTAAAAAGTGTGTATGGCATTTTCCATCGGATCAAATGGGAGAACCTCACTAGACCACATAGAAAGGTTTAAAAGTTGTGTTTCATCTTCTGATAATGAAACTTTTAAGTCTGAAAATGAATTATTTTTTAACACATAAAATTTGGCCAAACTCATTTTGTTTTCAGTAATAGTTCCCGTTTTATCGGTGCAAATAACTGTTGCGCTTCCTAATGTTTCAACAGTTTTCATTTGCTTAACAACAATTCCAAGTTTGATTAATCGCCAAGCGCCTAAAGCCATAAAAGTTGTGAATGCGACAGGAATTTCTTCTGGCAAAATGCTCATCGCCAAGGTCAATGATTTTAATAAACTATCTAAAAAATTATGAGATTGCAAAAAATTAATTAGCCAAACAACAATAAATATTATAGCTCCAGCTAAAACCATTTTAGTAACAAAACTTTTAATTTGCAATTCTAATGGTGTTTTCTCTTCAACAATGTCTTCTAAACTTTTGCCAATTTTACCTAGTTTTGTATTTTTACCAATGGCACTAATTTCTGCAATAACCATACCTTTTTCAACTAAAGTTCCATGAAAAATTTGACTGTCATCACTATCTTTGTTTTTTGAGATGGAAAATGATTCACCCGTTAAAATGGATTCATTCACTGAAAAATCGTTTGAGTGAATTATTTTTGCATCTGCTGAAATTAAAGAACCTTCTTCGACCAATAAAAAATCACCAATAACAAGCTCTTCACTTTTTAAACTTACAATTTCATTGTCTCGAATGACCTTGCAGAAATTTTGAGTGTATTTTTTTAATTTTTCAAGCGCATTTTTACTTCTGGAATTTTGATATAATGAAATAGTTGAAATTAATAAAATAGCTGAACTTAAAAAAATCCCATCACCATGTTTACCGCTGATAAAATAAATTATCGCTGCAACTAGCAAAATCAAAACCATTGGTTCCTTTACAATTTCTAAAATTGATTGAAAAAATAGATTCTCCTTTTTTAGTTGGATTTTGTTTTCGCCAAACTTTTTTCTGGACTCAAGTACTTTTTCTTTAGTTAATCCTTCAATTTTGAAAGTATTCTGATTCATAATGAGAAAAATTTTAATTAAAAACCTGCATTCATACAAAGTTAGCTTTAAATTGTTCTAAAAACATCATTTGAAATTATTTTGTAATTAAAACAAATCGATTTAGGAAAAAAAATACTTTTACTAAACCGATTAACGGTATTTTTTTTTCTACAAAGCTTGGTTTTGTTTCTTTTAATTCATATATTTGCTAAAGACTATTTTGAGTGGCTTTCTCAAAAATAGTGTAGTCAAACTATAAAATTGCAATAAATAAATATGGAAACAACAGCAAAACAACCGCAAGTGAAAAATTACATTAACGGTAAATTTGAAAGAAATGGGCAGTCATCAATGGATGTAATAAATCCTGCCGATGGGGAAGTAATTTCCACTTTACCAATGTCAAGTTACAACGATGTAGATTTAGCTGTTCAAGCAGCCAAAGCAGCTTATCCAGCATGGTCAGGATTAACATTCAAAGAAAGAGTTCAAATATTTTTCCGATATAGAAATTTACTAGAAGTCAATATGGACGAATTGACGAAATTGGTTCAACTTGAAAATGGTAAAACCTACGGAGAATCTAAAGCTGAGGTTGAAAAGAGTATGGAGTTATGCGAATTTGCAGTTTCAATGCCACAAATCATTCAAAATGAAGTACAAGAAGTTAGTAAAGGTGTTGAATGTCGCATTGAAAGAAAACCATTAGGTGTTGTTGCTTCAATTGCACCGTTTAATTTTCCAAACATGGTTCCTCATTGGAGTATGCCTAATGCATTGGTTCTAGGAAATACAATGATAATGAAGCCTTCTGAACTTGTTCCTTTAAGTGTAATGAGAATGGCTGAATTATTAAAAGAAGCTGGTTTGCCTGATGGAGTTTTTAATATTGTTAATGGTGGAAAAGATGTTGTTGAAGCAATTTGTGATCATCCAGATATTAAAGCAGTAAGTTTTGTTGGATCAACGAAAGTTGCGAAATTAGTGTATCAAAGAGCTACTTATAATTTAAAAAGGTGTGTCGCTTTAGGAGGTGCAAAAAATCATTTAATTGTTTTACCAGATGCAAATGTCGAAATGACCGCTTCAAATGTTGTGGCTTCAATGTCGGGTTGTGCGGGTCAACGATGTATGGCAGCATCAGTTATGGTTGGTGTTGATAAAATTCAAACAATTATTGATCAAATGGTTGTTGACGCAAAAACAATTATTCCTGGAGTTAATTTAGGTCCTGTTATTAGTAAAGAAGCAAAGGAACGAATTGAAAATTACATTTCTGCTGCCGAAAAAGCTGGAGCAAAAATACTTTTAGACGGAAGAGGTGCTGTTGTTGCTGGTAAAGAGGACGGTTTTTATGTCGGACCAACGATTATTGATTACGTTACAACTGATATGAGTGTTGCAACAGAAGAAATTTTTGGACCTGTAATTTCAATTATTCGTGCTAAAAATTTAGATGAAGCAATTGAAATTGAAAATAGTTCAAATTATGGAAATGCTGCTGCTGTTTTCACTCAAAGTGGTGCTTTGGCAAAACAAGTAATTGACCGCGCAAGTGCAGGAATGATAGGAGTAAATATTGGAGTTCCTGTGCCAAGAGAGCCTTTTTCTTTTGGTGGATGGAATGAATCAAAATTTGGAGTTGCCGATATTACGGGCAGAAGTTCAATAGAATTTTGGACCCAAAATAAAAAGACGACTATTAAATGGAACGCTGAAGCCAAAACAAATTGGATGAGCTAGGATAAAAATTAATTACAAATTAACAGATTGCAGATTACAGATTGCTCCGCATCAAAGAAAATTATCTTTAACTCAAAGTAATCTGTAATCTTTCAATCTGCAATCTTTCAATCAATCAAAAAAATGACAACAGAAAAAGAACAAACAATTCAAGATAGTTTAGATTATACTTTATTTTCCTGGTCAAAACAAGGAGGACTAAACCCAATAAACATAGAAAGAGCAGAAGGAGTTTATATTTATGATAATACTGGGAAAAGGTACATTGATTTTTCTTCACAGTTAATGAACGTGAATATTGGTCATGGTAATCAACGAATTACAGATGCAGTTGTTAAACAAATGAAACAAGTAAGTTACGTTCAACCGGGAATGGTAACTGAATCTCGTGGTGAATTAGGGAAAATTATTGCTGAAATAACACCGGAAGGTTTGAATAAATCTTTTTTCACTTTAGGAGGATCAGAAGCAATTGAAAATGCTATTAAATTAGCACGAATGTACACTGGTAGACACAAGATTATTACGCAATATCAATCTTATCACGGTGCAACTTATGGTGCTGCAACTGCTGGAGGTGATCCACGTAAATTTGCAATGGATTCACAGCAAATTCCAAACATTGTTCATGTTGAAAATCCATATTTTTACAGATGTCCTTGGAGTTCAGATTCAATTGAAGAATGTGGTGAAAGAGCTATCGCTCATTTGGAAAGAGTAATTAAATTTGAAAATCCAAACGCGATTGCAGCTATATTATTTGAAGGTGAATCAGGAAGTTCTGGTTGCATCAAATATCCACCTATGTATTTGAAAAAAGTGAGAGAGCTTTGCGATAAATATGGAATTTTGATGATTGACGATGAGGTAATGTCAGGTTTTGGTCGTACAGGAAAAATGTTTGCAATCGAGCATCATGGAGTATCACCAGATATTATGTGTATGGCTAAAGGGATTACTTCAGGATATTTGCCTCTAGGAGCGATGGTTGTGAGCGATAAAATTGCTGCTCATTACAATGATATTCCTTTAGCATTAGGATTAACGTACTCTGCACATTCAGTTTCTTGCGCTGCTGCGGTTGAAAATTTGAATATTTTGCGAGAAGAAAAAATGACTGAAAATGCTGCTGCAATGGGGAAATATGTTGAAGAACAAATGGAACTAATGAAAGCAAAACATCCTTCAATAGGAGATTTCAGAAATACAGGATTGTTGGGTTGTATCGAATTAGTTAAAAATCGTGAAACAAAAGAACCAGTTTGTCCTTGGAATGCGAAACCAGAGGAAATGGAATGTTCCAATCGAATGGCTGCAAAAGTGAGAGAATTGGGAATGTTTACGTTCGTTCGCTGGAATTGGATTTTTATTGCTCCACCTCTTTGTATCACAAAAAGTGAAATCGATGAAGGTTTAGCAATTTTATCTGAAGTTATTGCGATTGCTGACGAATATTGTAATTAAAGTTCTAAAAAAGTCCAAACTCGTCGTTACTTTTAGAGTTAAATTTATCATCAGCTTCAGCTGACTCAAAATTTTCCTCTCATAAAAGTGCCTAGATTTCAAACATTTTTAAAAACTTTAAGATTAAACTTAAAAAGCTAAAACTATTAAAATTTATGAGTAAACACTTAGTAGAAATTCCTGAGGGTATTGAGAATTCTTCACTTTATAATGAAGATTTAGCACCAATTTCCATTGCCAATCGGTCATGGGGAATATGGAATTATTCTGCTTTGTGGATTTCTATGAGTTTGTGTATTCCAACATATATGTTGGCGAGTTCTTTGATTGAAGAAGGAATGAATTGGTGGCAAGCAATTTTGACTATTTTGTTAGGAAATCTAGTCGTTTTAATTCCTATGGTTTTAAATGGTCATGCTGGTGCAAAATACGGAATACCATTTCCCGTTTTTGCTAGAGCAAGTTTTGGTGTACTTGGTGCAAATATTCCAGCAATTTTAAGGGCAATTGTAGCTTGCGGTTGGTTTGGTATTCAAACATGGATTGGTGGATTTTCAATTTATCTAATGCTAAAAGTTTGGATTCCATCAATTGCAACATTGCCACAAATTTTTCCAACATGGTTTGGTTTAGAAACTGGTCCCGCCATCACGTTTGTACTTTTTTGGCTACTAAATATGCTTGTGGTATTCTTAGGAATCGAAAGCATTAAAAAATTATTGACTTTTAAGGCTTTTTTTCTGCCACTTGCAGCTTTAGCACTTTTATTTTGGGCAATTTCTGCTGGAAATGGTTTGGGACCAATTTTGGCTCAACCTTCAAAATTTCAAACAAGTGCTGAATTTTGGAATTATTTTTTTCCAGCATTAACTGGAATGGTTGGATTTTGGGCCACACTTTCACTTAATATTCCTGATTTTACTCGCTATGCTAAAAGCCAGAAAGCGCAAGTTTTAGGTCAAGTTTTTGCACTTCCATTATCAATGACGATTTTTTCTTTTATTGGTGTTGTAGTAACATCAGCTACTTTTATCATTTATGGTGAAACAATTTGGGATCCATTGGTTTTAGCAGGAAAATTTGAAAGTAAAATTCTGATTAGCATTGCGATGATTTCAATTGCAATTTCAACTTTAGCTACTAATATCGCTGCAAATATTGTAAGCCCAGCTAATGATTTTGCAAATTTAGCTCCTAAAAAAATTAATTTTAAAGTAGGTGGATACATTACTGGAATTATTGGATTACTCATTTTTCCTTGGAAATTAATTTCTGATCCAACTGGATATATTTATACTTGGTTGGTTGCTTATTCTGCTTTATTAGGTCCAATTGGTGGAATTTTAATTGTCGATTACTTTTTTATCCGCAAAAAAAATCTGAACGTAAAAGATTTATACGAATTAAAAGGAGAATATACTTATTTCAAAGGATTTAATATGCTTGCAATTATTGCTTTAGTTATTGCTATTGTTCCTAATATTCCAGGTTTTTTATTTCAAATAAAAGCGGTTGGGGTAAATTATTTTCCAATTTGGCTCACAGATTTATATGATTTCGCTTGGTTCATTGGTTTTCTTTTGGCAGGAATGATTTATTATTTCATGATGAACGCATTTACAAAAAAATTAAAAACTAAAATATAATTATTTATGTCAATATTAATTAAAAATGGTAGAATAATTACTGCTTCTGACGATTATATCGCTGACATTTATGTTGAGGATGAAAAAATTGTCGCTATTGGAAAAAATTTAACTTATTCTGCCGATAAAACAATTGATGCATCAAATAAATTGGTTTTTCCAGGAGGAATTGATCCTCATGTGCATTTGGATATGCCATTTATGGGAACAAAATCGAGTGATGATTATGAAACTGGAACAAGAGCAGCCCTGCATGGTGGAACAACTATGTGCATCGATTTTATTCTTCAAACGCAAGGAGATACTTTACACAACGCCTTGAAAATATGGCAAGAAAAATCGATCGGAAAAGCTGTTGGAGATTATTCATATCACATTGCTGTAACTGATTTTAATGATGAGGTAGCAAAAGAAGTTGTACAATTTATTGAAGAAGAAGGAATTACTTCTTTTAAAACATTTATGGCTTATAAAGGTGCTTTGATGATTGATGACGGTCAAATGGTTCAATTAATGAAAGTTGTCAAAAAGCATGGAGGTTTGGTGACTGTTCATGCTACAAATGGCGATATGATTGACACTTTAATTGCAAAAAATAAACAAGCTGGAAATCTTACTCCTTTATATCATTATTTATCGCAACCTGAAATTACTGAAGCTGAGGCTTCTGGAAGATTTACGGACATGCTATATTATACTGGTTGTCCTGGATATATTGTGCACATGACTTGTGAAGGCGCTCTAAATGCTGTTAGAAGAGCAACTCAAAGAAATCAAAAATTATTTGTGGAAACTTGTTCTCAATATTTGGTTTTGGATGCTTCACTTTATGAAGATGAAAAAGAAGGCAGTAAGTGGGTGATGAGTCCACCTTTGCGTGAGAAAAAAGATCAAACTGCTTTGTGGTCTGGAATTAACCAAGGTTTAGTTCAAGTTGTTGGAACAGATCATTGCCCTTTCATGTGGGAACAAAAATTGATGGGAAAAGATGATTTTTCTAAAATTCCGAATGGTCATCCAGCGATTGAACACCGAATTGAATTGATGTTTTCAGAAGGTGTAAATAAAGGTAAAATTTCTTTAAATAAATTCGTTGAAGTTTGCTCTACAAATGCGGCCAAAATTTTCGGAATGTATCCTCGAAAAGGCACAATTGCGGTCGGGTCAGATGCGGACATCGTAATTTTTGATCCAAAGAAAGAACACGAACTTTCTGTTAAAACACATCACATGAATTGTGATTATTCGAGTTACGAAGGATGGAAATTAATTGGAAAAACTGAAACTGTCCTTTTAAGAGGAAAAGTTGCCATAGAAAATGAAGAGTGTTTATTGAAAGCTGGAAATGGACAATTTATTTCGAGAGGAAAAACATCCTTAACAATATAAATAAAACGTTAAAATTAAATATAAATTATTAACTTAAAACCACATAAAATGCCGAGAATTGTAAAATCAGGACTAATACAAATGAGTCTAGGAATGACTGAAGGAGAAGGAACAATCAAAGAGATTTGTGATGCAATGTATGAAAAGCATATCCCAATGATTGAGGAAGCTGGAAAAGCTGGAGTACAAATTTTATGTTTGCAAGAAATCTTTAACACACCCTATTTTTGTCCGGGACAAGATTCAAAATGGTATGCCTCTGCTGAAGCTGTTCCAGGTCCAACAACTGAAAAATTAGCAGTTTATGCTAAAAAATACCAAATGGTAATAATTGTTCCGGTTTATGAAAGAGAGCAAGCTGGATTTTTATACAATACTGCTGCTGTAATTGATGCTGATGGAACATATTTAGGAAAATATAGAAAAAACCACATTCCTCACACAAATGGATTTTGGGAAAAATTCTTTTTCAAACCAGGAAATTTAGGATATCCAGTTTTTAAAACAAAATATGCTACAATCGGCGTTTATATTTGTTATGACCGTCATTTCCCTGATGGAGCAAGAGCTTTAGGTTTAAATGGTGCTGAAATTGTTTATAATCCTTCAGCAACTGTGGCTGGATTAAGTGAATATTTATGGAAATTGGAACAACCAGCTCACGCAGCTGCAAATGGATATTTCATGGGTTGTATCAACCGTGTTGGTGAAGAAAAACCTTGGAATTTAGGTAAGTTTTATGGGCAATCCTATTTTGTAGATCCAAGAGGTCAAATTTTTGCTGAAGCTTCAAGAGATAATGATGAACTTTTAATTGCTGAATTTGATTTAGATTTGATTGAAGAAGTTCGTTCAACTTGGCAGTTTTTCAGAGATAGAAGACCTGAAACTTATGGTGACTTAACACGTTTATAAAAAAAAAGTTATGAGTTATGAGTTTTGAATTATGGGTTGATTTAATGTGAAAATATCAATTTCTAAAATCTTAAAGTCCTATAATTTTAATGTCTAATTATATAAATAAAAATATTAACCTACAAAGAAATAAGTCTTTTGTCTTGTGTCTTTTGTCTAAAAGTCTAATTAAATGAGTGAATATAAAATACCAATAACTGAAGAAGATTTCCAAAAAAACTTCAAACAGAAAAAACCATTAATGAACAAAACAGAAGCTTATTTTGATAGCTCAAAGTGTTTGTTTTGTTACGATGCACCTTGCATGAAAGCGTGTCCAACGGGGATTGATATTCCTTTGTTTATCAAACAAATTCATACTGGAAATGTAACTGGAGCTGCAAAAACAATTTATGATTCCAACTGGATGGGAAATGCTTGTAGTATCGTTTGTCCAACTGGAGTTTTATGTGAAGGTGCCTGCGTTTACAATAATCAAGATGTATTGCCAGTTCAAATTGGTCGTTTGCAAAATTATGCAACTAAAAATACAATTAAATCAGGTAAAAAACTCTTTTCTCCAGGTGAAGATAATGGTAAAAAAGTTGCAATTATTGGCGCAGGTCCAGCAGGAATTTCTTGTGCATGTGAATTGAGAACTTTAGGTTATCAAGTAGAAATTTTTGAAGCAAAAGGAAATCCATCAGGTTTAACTGTAAATGGAATTGCACCTTATAAAATTACAAATGAAGAAGTTCTAGAAGAAATCAATTATTTGGAAAC
>CAMBRH010000071.1 GCA_945870115.1 Chitinophaga pinensis
CGTGATACTGGAAATACTGTAATAGTTGTTGAGCATGACAAAGAAATGATTGAAGCTGCTGATTTTTTGGTTGATATCGGTCCAAAAGCTGGTTTACATGGTGGAGAAATTTTAAATGCAGCTCCATTTTCTGAAATAAAAGTCAATAATTCTTTCACTACCAAATATTTAAATGGTGAAATGAGCATCGAAATTCCAAAAAAACGAAGAAAGGGAAACGGAAATAAAATAAGTTTATTAGGTGCAAGTGGTCATAATCTGAAAAATGTAGATTTACACATCCCACTTGGTACTTTAACTTGTATTACAGGAGTTTCTGGAAGTGGAAAATCAACCTTGATTCACCATACTTTGTATCCAATTTTAAATGCGCATATTTACAATGGCGTAAAAAAACCAATGCCTTACAAAGCGATTAAAGGTTTGGAATTTTTGGACAAAGTGATTGAAATAGATCAAAATCCAATTGGGAGAACACCACGCTCAAATCCGGCAACTTACACAAATGTTTTTACAGAAATAAGAACTTTGTTTGCATCCATTCCTGAAGCGCAAATTAGAGGTTACAAACCAGGAAGATTTTCGTTTAATGTAGCCGGTGGCCGCTGTGAAACATGTGGTGGCGGAGGTTTAAAAGTCATTGAAATGAATTTTTTGCCAGATGTTTACGTGGAATGTGAATCCTGTCAAGGTAAAAGATACAACCGTGAAACTTTGGAAGTTCGCTATAAAGGAAAATCAATCAATGATGTCTTGGAAATGACAATTGAAGATGCTGTTCCATTTTTTGAAAAAATTCCGAAAATTAACCGAGTTTTAGAAACTTTGCTTTCAGTTGGACTGGGTTACATTAAGCTTGGTCAAGCTAGTACAACTTTATCGGGTGGGGAAGCACAACGAATTAAATTAGCAACTGAATTAGCTAAAAAAGGAACTGGAAGTACAATTTATATTTTGGATGAACCATCTACGGGATTGCATTTTGAGGATATACGAATGCTTTTGATTGTCTTAAACCGTTTGGTCGATGAAGGAAACACGGTTTTAGTTATTGAACACAATTTAGACATTGTAAAAGTGGCTGATTACATTGTGGATGTTGGATTGGAAGGAGGAAAAGGTGGAGGAGACATTTTATTCTCTGGAACTCCCGAAAAATTAATTGCTTTAGATTCAAATAAATCCCATACAGGGAAATATTTGAAGTTGGAAATGGGGAAATAATGAAAGTTTTTTACTTGCAAATAAGGTTCTTGTTTTCTCAAATATTTTGTTTTTTACCCAACTTTTAATTTATTTTATTATTTTTACAATTGTACAATATTTGTACTTACAACTTGCGAATAAAAACAACTGAATTGAACCTATTCAAAATGACACTTCACTTTTCGCAAATACATTAATTTATTAACTAAATTCATATTTATGAATGCAATAAGAAAAGATTGGACGGAAATCAAAACCAATGATAGTTGGGCGATTTTCAAAATTATGTCAGAATTTGTGGAAGGGTACGAAAGAATGTCAAAAATTGGACCTTGTGTTTCTGTTTTTGGCTCGGCTAGAACGAAGCCAGACAACAAATACTATCAATTAGCCGCTGAAGTTGGTGAAAAGCTTGCAAAAGCAGGTTATGGTGTAATTACTGGTGGTGGACCAGGAATAATGGAAGCAGGAAATTTTGGTGCACAAAAAGGCGAAGGAAAATCTGTAGGTTTAAATATCGATTTACCATTTGAACAAAATCACAATCCTTACATTGATCCAGAACATAACTTAGAATTCGATTATTTCTTCGTTAGAAAAGTGATTTTTGTGAAATACTCTCAAGGATTTGTTGTCCTTCCTGGTGGTTTTGGTACTTTGGATGAAATGTTTGAAGCACTTACCTTAATTCAAACTAAAAAGATCAATAAGAGACCTGTTGTTTTAATTGGCAAGTCTTATTGGACAGGATTATTCAAATGGGTAGAAGAAGTTATGCTTCACGAAGAACACAATATTTCTGAATTAGATTTGAATTTATATGCAATTGTTGACACAGCAGATGAAGCGGTTAAATATGTGGAGGATTTCTACAGAAACCACGAGTTATCTCCGAATTTTTAAGGTTTAAGTTTAGACAAATATATAACTGCTAGTTTGAAAATGACTAGCAGTTTTTTTATGCCTATTTTTTACTTATGCTTTTTAATTTTTGTGTAATTCTCATATCGTATTCAAAGAACTTAATCAAGAACTTAAATTGAAATTCAATAATAAACTATTTAGAAAAGTCCAAACACAAAAAAAGCCGAATCTTTCAATTCGGCTTTGATATTTTATATAAAATAAACTATTTTTTATTGTTTTTTGGTAAGTCTTTAAATTTGAAATAATCTTCAGCAACTGCTGGAGCTAAAGCTGGATCAAATTGTAAATCAAGTACAAAACCTTCGGTACGACGATTTAATTGATGAAGCATTTCATATTTAGCTCTATCCTTTTTCTTAAATCCATTGATATACGCTTCTTTTAAAACAATCGTCTTAACACCAGCAGTGTCAATTGGAGAATTAGAAACATAAGACCCGTTAGCTAATAAATAAACTGTTTTTGGAGAGTTTTCACCTTTTCCAACAGGAACTAAACGTTTAGCATCAATTCCTTTTGTTTCAACTAAATACTTGATACAAGCTTTTGCTCTGTTTTCAGATAAAACTTGGTTGTAAACATTTCCTGAACGAGCATCTGTATGAGAACTCAACTCTAATTTCATAGAAGGGTATTTCATCAATAAATCATAAACAAAGTTTAATGAATCTAGTGAATTTATTGTAGAATCAACAACGAAAGACCATTGGTTCAATGGGTAACGAACTTCTGGTAAACGAATTGGCTCTTCTTTAATCATTGGTAATTCAATTACGAAATTTTGATCGTAATTTACACCAACTGTAGTGAATGATGCTTCTTTAACACTTTTGTATTTGTCTTTTTCTACTTTCACAGAGTAAGAGGCATTTTCGTTTACAAAACGAGTAGCATCTGGTTTTTTATCCCATAAGATTGAACCATCTTCTTTTGTAGTACCTTCCCAAGTTAATCCACCTTCTGCAGCAGTAACAGTAACTTTTGCTCCCGCAACTCTAGCTTTCTGGTTTAATTCATCAACAACATCAACTTTTAAAGTGTACATGTTTGGAGGTAATTCGTACATCCAAATATCTGGACGTAAGTTTTTACCCACGCTTCCAACTCTTTCTGATGTATAATATCCTTTTTTGTCGCTAACTTCAATTAATGCATAATCGTTAGAAACAGAATTTAAAGGGAATCCTAAATTTTTTGGTTTCTCCCATTTATTTTTATCTTTTACTTTTGCAGCTTTAAAAACATCTAATCCACCCATACCTGGTAAACCGTCAGTTGCAAAATACAAATCACCGTTTTTAGCAAAAGTTGGGAATAATTCATTTCCTTCAGTATTCAATTCAGCACCCATATTTATTGGAGCAGACCATGAATCAGTTTTTTTAGTGTATTCAGTATAATATAAATCTCTTCCACCAAAACCACCTGGCATGTCAGATGCAAAAATTAAATATTTTCCATCTTCTGAAACACATGGATGACCAACTGAAATTGAATCATGCCCTTTCAAAGCTAATTTTGTAGGTTCTCCCCACTCTTTACCTTTCATTTCAGAAACCCAAATATCACAACCTAAATTTAATTTACTTTCGTTTGGACAACGTGTAAAGAACATTGTTTTTCCTCTTCCGTCAAAACATACAGTACCTTCGTTGTCTTCAGTATTGATTAATTCACCAGCAACTAATTTTGGTTGACCCCAGTTTCCTTTTTTATCAACGTCTGAAACCCATAAATCCATGTAGTTTTCGCAAGATCTTGGATCAACTGTATTACTTACACCACCTTCTCTTGACGTACTGAAGTACATTTGAGATTCTTTTTTGTCTCCAAACATTGGAGCCATTTCAAAAACTTCTTTGTTTAATGAAGTAACATTTGTTACAACGTGACGTGTTTTGTTGATTTTAAAGTCTTGGTGAATCTCACATGAGCGCAATCCAATCTCAGCTCTTTTATCTTCTGGAGCTAATTCTTTAAACTTATTATAGTTCTCGATTGCTTTTTTGTGCTCACCTAATGCTCTTAACATTTCAGCATTATAAAAATAAACTAAAGGATCTCTGTCCTGATACTTCAATAAAATAGCTTTTTCATACCATTCATGAGCATCTTTCATGTTTTCAGTTTGTCTATAACACTCTGCCGTTTTAAACGCCATATCAGCCTTAAGCTTTATTGCTGATTTTCCTTTTCTTTCTATTTTAGAAAATGCCTTTGCACAAATTTCTGCTCCAGCACAGTAATTTTCATTTCTGTACTCAATGTTTGCTAATTTCACTTGTTTAGGAACGTACATTACAATTTGAGCTTGTGTCAAAGAGGAAATTCCAATGATTACTAGTGTTAACAGTTGTTTAATGTTCATAAATTTCATTTTTATAGTCAAAATTCAACAGCGAATTAAAGCATAATTTATTTCTAAACCAAAATTGTTGAATAAAAATTTCAATTAATTTTTTCGTTTTGTCCTACAAGAGCTTTTAATGTCTTTATTGTCAGATATTTATCTCTTAATTTAAAAACAATTTATTTTTTCATTAAGTTGAAAGTAATTTCACCTATTAAATTAAAGTTTTTTTAATAATTTATCATGATTTCATCCATAAATGTCCAAGGAATATTTCCTTCTCCAGGAAAATTTAAAGGAATAATCATTTTAGATACTATTTTATACCTAATATAGGTAGCATTTTTATTTATTTGATATGAATTTTTATTTTTGGTAACATCAAATGAAAATTCGTCCCATTTTTTTTGATCTGTTGATGTTGAAATAATAATTTTTTCAGGTAAATGAATCCAAGAAGAAACATCTTCTAAAAAACTAAGGTAAACATTTTTAATTTCGGTTTCTTTTAAAAGATTTACTTCAAAATTGATTTCTGTTGTGTCAAAGCCCAACCATTCTGAGGAATTCCAAGGTGTTTTACCTAAAATACCATCGACAAGACAAAGTTCTTTGTTGTTAGAATAACGCTCATTGGGTTGAGTTATATATTTTATTGGTAAACCTAACAATTGATGTAATTTATAGTTGAGATAAATTGGATTTAATTCAAGACCTAAATAAAATGGTACAACTAAAGCTGCAGTTTCTCCATTTGGAATTTTTTGTCTGTCCAAATTTACCTTAATTTCTTTGTGAAAAGATATTTTTGAATTGCTATCCTGTTGATTTATATTGTTTTCAATAAACTGATACTCTTTTAAATCGCTTTTAAATTGATATTGAATTCCTTTTTTAGTTTTAGAAATTGTCATTTCAGGATAAAAAACAGCTTTAGAATAATTGACATCTTTTTGTTTTAGAATAAATAAATGCTTTTTAATCAAAGTTTCTTGAAATTCTTTGTAGCTTGGTTTACTAACACTCCATAAAACTTGAGATAAAGCCAAGGCTCGAGGGAAAGTCATGTATTCTAATTGTTTCATATTTGGAATATATTCTGTCCACAAATTTGCTTGAGCACCCAAAATTAATTTTGATTCTTGTAAAGATAAGTCTTCAGGAATTGGCTCAAAAGAATATATTTTTTCCAAGGATGTAAATCCACCAAAAGCAATTGGTTCTCCTGAATTTTTACTTTGGTAATGATCAAAATAGCAGTGAGAACCTGGGCTCATAACGACTGCGTGGCCTTGTTTCACTGCCTCAATTCCTCCTTGAGTTCCGCGCCATGACATTACCGCTGCATTTGGTGAAAGTCCTCCTTCTAAAATTTCGTCCCAACCAATTAGTTTTCGTCCTTTTGAAGTTAAAAAAGCATCAATTTTTTTGATGAAATAACTTTGTAACTCGTGTTCATCATTTAAATTGTTTTCAAGAATTACTTTTTGACAGTTATTACATTTTTTCCAACGATCTTTTGGTGCTTCGTCGCCACCAACGTGAATAAACTTTGATGGAAATAATTCTAAAACTTCTGAAAGAATATCGATATTAAAATCAATTGTTTCTTTTTTTGAACAATATATATCATCAAAAACTCCCCAAAGTCCAGGTACATTTTGCTGAATTCCTGTGCACGAAAATTCTGGATAAGCAGCCAAAGCAGCTCGAGCATGACCGGGCATTTCTATTTCTGGCACTATATTTACATATTTGCTTTCAGCATATTTTACAACTTCCTTGACTTGTTCTTGAGTGTAAAATCCACCATAAATATCCGTATTATATGTTCTTGGATTTGTGGTGTAATGTGCATTAACGGTACTATCTCTCCAAGCACCTATATCTGTAAGTTTTGGATATTTTTTAATTTCAATTCTCCAGCCTTGATCGTCCGTTAAGTGCCAATGAAAAGTATTGAATTTATAAAAAGCCATTAAATCTATGTATTTTTTTACTTCATCCACAGTGAAAAAATGTCGGCTAACATCCAAATGTAATCCACGCCATTCAAATTTCGGGTAATCTGTAATTTTGCAATTTTGAACATACGTTTCAGTTCCTTTTTTTTCGATTAATTGCAAAAAGGAGTTTATTGCATAAAAACAACTTGCATCTGAAGTGCAAGAAATTTGAATGCAATTGGATTTTACATCGATTTCGTAATAATCTTTGTGAATTGCAGATTCTATTTTCAGAAAAGAAAGGATTGGTTTGTCGGATTCAATTTCCAGTAAATCTGTATGAAACTGTTGAAGCATTTCCTTATCAAAATATTTTTTTAAATTTTCAGGAATTTGTGCAAAATTTGTCTCAACAAAAATCGAAAAAAGAAATTTACCTTTATACTGTGAATAAGAACTTGGTGCAGGAATTATTGGACATTGAGCAATAATTTCTTTAGAAAAGACACAAATAAGTAGAATTAATAAAATTATTTTAGGATTTTTCATTGTTTAAATATTCATTTATGTAGGATTCACAAAATTGAGTTCGATTAGTTAATGTTCCTTCTACAATTTTGTAGTCAATTTTATATTCATTTAAAACTTGAATAAAAAAGTCAAAGAGTTCGTCTCTATCATTCGGATTTTCTCTTAAATTATCTTCCATCCAAGGAAAATCTGGTTTGCACAAAAAATAGATATCAATTTGTTGTGTTAAAATATTGTCTTTGATAAAGTCACAACATTTGCGATATTTATATTCAGACCAAACTTGCATAGAAATTAAATCAGTATCAATTATTACAAGCTTATTTTCTTTTGAATTTATAATAGAATTAAAGTGACCTTTTGCTATAAATTCTAGGTCTTCAAAAACATAATTGGTTTGAATTTGATCTAAATAAATACGAGAATATTCTGGTATTAACTCAGCGACATATTTATGTGCTAAAATTTCTGATAAAGTTGTTTTACCTGATGATTCTGGACCAATAAAAGCTATTTTCATACTTTTAATTTAGCATTTTTATATTCTCGATTCCATAAGACAAAAGCGTAAATCGCTAATACAGTATACAATAGAAATAGAACTGAAGTAAGTAATAAATCTCTTTGCCAATAAATAAAAATTGCTAAAAAGTCAATTATAGCAAAGTAAATCCAGTTTTCTAAAACCTTTTTTGTAGTTAAATATGTTGCAAAAATGCTGAAAAAGAAAATAAGAGCATCTATGTAAGAAAATGCTTGATTGGTGTATTTATCGAAAATAAATCCAAAAATCAATGAAAGTAAAAATGTTATGCTAATTGAAATTAGATGGAAATTTATGTTCTTGGTAACTATCTGCTGATTTTCATCTTTTTTAGTCCAATTAATCCAGCCCAAAACAGCCATGAAAATATAGAAAAGTTGCAAAATTGAATCGAAGTAAAAATTAACTGAATAAAAAATGTAGATGTAAATTCCAGAACTAAAAACGGCAAAAGTCCAGCACCAATTATTTTTTATTGTTGCCAGAATTAAATAAAGTAAACTAAAAACAAAAGCAATCCATTCTAAATAGCTTGTTTTTTGGATTTCTAAAAAAAGTTGATTTAGCTGTTCACTCATCGTTAAAATAATTCGCAAAAAAAATTACTTGTCAAAAGTAAGTATTTTTTCAGATTTTACCTTTATTAAAAAATTTCATGTTATTTTTACGTGATTATTTCAAAAAAACTTTTCAAAATTAAAAACGTGTTTGAGTTAACTAAAACTAAAAGGTATTTGTTCTCCGTTCTTGGTGGACTTTTAATGGTTTTATCTTTTCCATTTACTGGAAGTTTGTCTTTGTTAATGCTTTTTGCATTGATTCCACTTTTATTAATTGAGGAAACGATTTTACATAAAAAATACCGCTCATCAAAATTATTTATTCACAGTTATATAGTGTTTTTTATTTATAATATAGGCACAACATGGTGGATTTGGAACGCAAGTGTTGGAGGCGCAATTTTTGCCTTTACCTTAAACTCTTTGATTATGGCTTTGGTTTTTCAAGCTTTTCATATCACAAAAAAGCATATTGGAAAATACGAAGGGAATATCGCTTTGGTGATTTTTTGGATTGGGTTTGAATATTTGCATTTTCATTGGGAATTGTCGTGGCCATGGTTAAATTTTGGAAATGTTTTTGCTTCAAGTCCAATTTTAGTACAATGGTATTCTATGTCTGGAATTTTGGGCGGAACTGCTTGGGTTTTGGTATGTAACTTATTAGGTTTTACAATTGTAAAAAATGTAGTTTTCAAAAATAAACCATGGGCTTCTCAAAAACAAAATGGATTGATTTTACTTGCAGGAATTGTTTTACCAATTTCCTTCTCCTTGATTCAATATTATTCGTATTCTGAAAAAGGAAAAGATACAGAAATTGTAATTACGCAACCAAATATAGATCCTTATAATGAGAAATTTACAGGTAGTGTAAACGATCAATTGGATAAAATTTGTAATTTGGCTGATAAGAAAGTTACTTCAAAAACAGATTTTGTATTGGCTCCTGAAACAGCTTTACCTTTTATGTTTTATGAAGATGAAATTCAACGAATTATTTATTTTCATTATTTAATTGAGCGAAAAGCTCGTTGGAATGGACCCTCATTATTAATTGGTGCTTCGACCAAAAAATATTTCAAAACAAAAAATTCTCGTGCTTCTAAGAAAATATATGGGGGGCCAGGTTTTGAAGAATATTATAATTCTTCGATGCTTATTAATGAATATGATAATCCAAAATTTGTTCATAAATCCAAATTGGTTTTAGGAGTGGAGAAAGTACCTTTTTCAAATATTTTTCCATATTTAGAGGAATTATCAATTAACAATGGTGGAACAAGTGGAACGTTAGGTATTGAAGATCAATCTCAAGTTTTGTCAAGTAAAGGAATTAAATTTGCCCCAGTAGTTTGTTATGAATCAATTTATGGTGAATTTATTTCTGATCAATGTAATAAAGGCGCAGAATTGATTTTTGTAATTACAAATGATGGTTGGTGGGGAGATACTCCAGGATATAAGCAACACAATGCTTTTTCTAGATTAAGGGCAATCGAAAATAGAAGAAGTGTTGCTCGTTCTGGAAATACTGGAATTTCATCGTTTATTAATCAACGAGGTGATATTTTGCAAGCAAGTCCTTGGTGGGTTGAAACTTCCATAAAGGAAACAGTTAAAAGAAATTCTGAAAAAACTTTTTATACGAGATACGGAGATATCCTTGGCCAATCGCTTTCGTTTTCTGCCTTGTTTTTATTTCTTTTCACGTTATATAAAATTATTTATAGAAGATTAAAAAAGTAATCATTTCAATGAACGATAATTTTTTATCCAATCAGGATTTTGAACATCGCGCATAATTTTCCAAAAATTTGTGTCTATGAAATATCCAAAATCTAGGTTGTCAACACCATATTCTGTTTTCAAATAAATTGCTTGTTTGCTTGATGGTTTATACATTTCGGCGCTCCAACCTTTTTCTTTTCCATTGTTGAAAGGATAGTCTGAATAACGAAGTTTCCATAAAGAATCTAGAGGGGAACAGAAAATGACATCTTTATTATTGATTGAATCTTTAACTAAACCACATAAAATTGTATTTTCTTCCAACATATTTTTTCTTTGTGGATTGTAAATACTTGGCCATTTTCCAGTTGCAAATTTTACAAATTCATCTTTTGAAAGGTTTTTTTTCTGACTCAAAACTCTTCCGTTGTCAATAAAAACCATCAATGTGTACATTTGAGAATTTGTTTGCATATTTACTTGAACAGCAAAAACGGTTTTTACAGTTGGGTTAAAAATAACCGAACTCGAAACAAACCAAAATCCAAGAACAAGTAATGATGCTTTCATTTAATCCTAAAATATAAGATTGTATTTTAAACGCTAAAAATCTAAAAATGTTTCTTTTAATAAAAACCTTAAAAGATTTGGGCAAAAAAAAAATCGGAGTATTATTCCGATTTCAATGTTAAAAATTGATTTTTTATTCTGATTTAACAATTTTTCTAGTTTCTAATACTTTACCATCTGACTTGATGATGTAAAAGTAAACTCCTTTTCTTAAATCTGATAAATCTAAAACCGTTGACTTTTCATAAGTAGAAACTGAAACTGAAGCTACTGTTTCGCCTAAAAGTGAGCAAACTTCAATTTTATCTGCCCCTCCATGATTGATTGTTACTTTGGAAGTAAATGGATTTGGATAAACTTTTAATTCAGTAGATTTTTGAATTTTAGAAGCTGATAAAACGGGAAGTGATGCGACAAAGCTTCCAGTCATACTTCCCGCATGAGGAGTACAAACATAACTATATGTTCCAGCAACAGTAACTTTATAATCGAAAGTTGGATTTGCTGATGTGATTGGGGAGTTCCAAACGGCCGCATTTGCGGGGATAGATTGTGTAACCGAAGTTGTAGTATGTGTTCCACTAACCCATGTAAATCTTACAGTATCTCCTACAATCACTGATGTAAGATTTGCAGGTGAAAAAGCAAAGTTCGAAACAGAAACAACATGAATAGTAGCTTTTGCAGTAAATCCAAGAGTTAATAATGTGATTAAAGTAAATATTTTATTCATAGTTATAATTTTTAAAGAGTATCAGTAAGTTTTAGCAAATATAATATTAATTTGTTAAAAACAAAACTTTTTAACTTTATTTATTTGAAAACTTTAATATTTTAACCAAATATAGGTTTTTTTGCTAAATTGTTTATTTTTGCAGAAATATGGAAAAAAAATCAAATTTTCTCATCAAACTTGTTTTAATTGTCTTGGATTTTTTCTATCCTATTGTGAAGAAATTCGTGAATAGACATACCTATTATTACATAGCATGTGGCGGAGGAAATACATTTTTAAGTTTTATTATCTACTATTTTTGTTACCATAATTTTTTACATAAAGAAGATTTGGATCTAGGATTTTATGTATTTAAATCCCATATGGCAGCTTTTTTTATTTCTTTCGGAATTACTTTCCCAATCGGATTTTTGCTTAGTAAATATATTGTGTGGAGTGAAAGTTATTTAACTGGAAACAAGCAACTTTTTAGGCATTTAATTTTAGTAGTGATTTTTGTAATAATTAATTATTTACTGCTTAAGTTATTTGTTGAAATTTTTAACTGGTGGGCAATGCCTAGCCAGGTATTAACTACGATAATTATTGTGATTTTTAGTTACTTGGCTCAGAAATATTATTCCTTTAAGAATTAATTACTTTTTGAAAAACAAAAAATAGAGGGCAAATAAAATTAATGTTACTACTAAAATCGTTAGAAATAGGTGTTCGATTAAAAACGTAACTACTAATAAAGTTGGAATCCCAAAAATTGCAATTAAATGAAATTTTCCTTGATGTTTTTTTTCGTTATTCAAAACCAAATAATTTCATTAGCGTTTAAGTATGCATGTAGTTTGACATCAGTTGATATCATGTCATCAATCTGTTCTTCTAAATCATATATGTTTATTCCAATAAATTTACATGAAGGAGAACATTTTTTTAAAAATTTATCATAAAAGCCTTTCCCATATCCGACACGGTTTCCAAATTTATCTGCACATAAAAGTGGAATGAAAACAAAATCAAAACGATCAGCGGCAATTATTTTCCCTTTTTTTGGTTCAGGAATCCCCCATTGACTTAATTCAAGTTGATCTTCTGATTCAAATAGAATATGTTTCATCTCCCCGTTTTCATGATTTACTTTTGGAATTGCAATTTTAGCTCCAAAGGAAATTGCTTTTTCCCAAATTAAATAGGTGTTTATTTCATTTTTCCGCTCAATTGGTAGGAATAAACTAACAATTTTGTTTTCGAGATTGAAATTTACAAATATATTTTGACAGATTTTTTCAGATAGAATTTGTAGCTGCCCTGGAGCAATTTTTTTTCTTAGATCTAAATATTTTATGCGCAATTCTTGCTTAGTCATAATTTAAAATCCTGGTAAAAATTGTCGAGCAGAACTCGAAACCTCTGTTTGATTTATTTCTTCAGCTTTTTCCAATGCTTTTTCAAGTGCTATTGCTAAAAAGTCTTCTAATTCTTCTTTTTCAATTAGTTTTAGGTCAGCTGAGATTTCTAGCGATGTGAGTTTCCTATTTCCGTCAAGTTCTATTTTAACTAATCCACCTCCAGCTTCACCAAAAACTTTTATTTTTGCTAACTTGGCTTTACTGTCGACCAACGATTGTTGCATCTTTTCAAGCATTTCTTTTTGATTTAATCCAAACATAAATTTCACTTTAGACTTGTAAAAATACTTAAAAAATTGAAAATAATAATTTATTAATTTTCATTTTATATTTTTATTTGAAAAATAATTATATATTTGTATTTTTTAATCTAAAACTCAAATCAAAAATGAAACATTTTTATTTGCTAACTATTGCCAGTTTGTTCTTGGGAACAATAACTTTTGCTCAAGAATCAGAAGAGCATAGTGAAGAATCTTCTGAAGAATATGTTGACACTAACTTAGTTGAGCATACCTTTGAAGGTACAAGAGTTATTAATGGCCATTCA
>CAMBRH010000072.1 GCA_945870115.1 Chitinophaga pinensis
CAATTGATGAGTTTTGCACCTATACTGGATTAAAAAGAGTGGATATCGAACCGTTTTTGAGAGATTGAATAGTTTACACTCTCAAATAAAAGTCCTTACTCTGATTGCTGAATAGTTTGATGTATTTTGTATTACTTTGCTATTTATATACATGTGATTCTATTCTTTAAAAGGAGCATATGAAAATAAAGTTAGATTTAGGTTAGTTCCCTATTAGTAATATTAAGATGATGAAGTTATTAATCATAAATAGATCCTAACCATTTATCGTAACTAAATTCAGTTGACGAAAGAAAATTTAAGTGCAATTTACTTTTTCATTTAAAAAGCAATGTAAATTTATTGCAAAAATCCACATCAAAAAAACAATAAAAGTTATTTTTTGAATAACAGGTAGAAAAAAAATGAAGTAATTACTCATGTAAATAAGATAATTTAACAGAATTAGAAGTAAGCTTAAAAGACCTAAAAAAAATAGTTTTGTCAATTTATTTTTGTAAAGTTCCCTAAATGTTCCTATCAAGGGAATAATGCTTAGAATTCCGCCTAAAGCAATTACTGAATCGTGAAAGGTTGTAAATAAAAAAAACAAAACAAACATCGCGCAAATCCCTGAGTATTTGATCATAATTTGATTAAACTTACTTTCGTGGAAAAATTTAGGGAGGTAGTACCAAAATAATGAAAGTGTAAAACATAGAATTAGCATTCCAGTTAGTGCAATATTTCTAGCCTCATTCGTTTTCCCATTCTTAGCGTATTTTCCAGTCAAGTCGCACCAGTAATTATTTATCCAATCGAATCCAATACTTTTCCCATCAAAATTGGAGCCACCTGGGTAATAAAGTGTTGCAAGAAAATAGAAAAAAATAAAAATAATAATGCCAAAAAGAGGTATAAGCATCCAATTATTTTGTACTTTAATTATCTTTTTTTTATTTAGAAACATTTGTGTTTAAACTTTAAGTACTTGGTTCATTCAGTTTAACATGAAAGGCTCTTCAAACTTTATTTTGCTTAAATACTTGGAGCAATTGATTAATTGCCAAATATGATAGCACTCAAAAAAATATTACTTCTTCGTTTCATTTTCTATTTTCTTTTGCCTTCTAAAATATTTTTTAAATGGCCAAGAATGCTTAAGAGCCTCCATATTTTGATTGAAGTTATCTGAAGCATCTTTAATGTTCTTCATACTTTCATTTAATTGATGCACAAATATTGTATCAGTTAACAAAGTACCGACATTTCCTTCACCATTTTTTATTTTTTTCGAAATGAAATGAAAATTGCCTGAAATTAAAGCAACAGAATCACTGATTGAATTTATTTTTATAATTGTTTGATCTAATTTACGACTGAAATTATCATCAGTTACAAGCGAACCAATACTCCCTTTTCCAGATTTAACATTCTTCACTATTTTACTTAAATCACCTGTTAAAATCGCAGTATTATTTCCTGTAATCTTAAATTGTACCAAGGCACTTTTAACATTTTCGGCGATTGTTTCGTCAGAAAGCAATTTCCATAGTGAGTTATTTTGATTAAACTTCTCTGAGACACCTTTTAAATTTTCTGAAATTTCCTTTAAATTATCATTGGTTACAAGGAGTGTTCGTAAAGCATTATCTATTTTTAATGGATTTATTGTTTGCATAATATCACCCTCTTTAATATTTTTAGCTAATTTTTTTTGAGGAGAAATATTAATTAGTTTATTTCCTAGAAGGCCATCCGTTCCAATTGTAACTAGCGCATTTTGCTTGATGAATTTTGTAAGAGCCAAGTCAATTGTAAACTCAACTTGAATAGTACTATCCGAAATAGGAGAAATTTGTGTTACCATACCTACATTTATTCCGTTGTAACGCACATTATTGCCAGGCATCAAGCCTCCAACATCATCAAAAATAGCTTTAACGTTTATAGTGGAATGGAAAATATTTTTTTTACTTCCTATATAATACAATCCAAGTATTAACAAGGTTGTAGCTACAATGACAAAAGCACCAAGTTTTGTTTTGTTAATTGATTCCGTCTTCATAATTAATTGAAAAATTGTTGAATTTTTAAATCTTTAGAGTTACTTAACTCTTCATAAGTTCCCATTGCATAACAAGTGCCGTCTATCAGCATAATGACTTTATTGGAGGTAATTTTTACACAATTCATATCATGAGAAATGATGATAGATGAAGTATTATATTTCTTCTGAATTTCTAACATCAAATTACTGATTTCTTTTCCAGTAATGGGGTCTAAGCCAGTAGTTGGCTCATCATATAAAATAATTTCAGGCTTAAGAATTAATGTTCTTGCTAAAGCAATTCGCTTGCGCATTCCTCCAGAGAGTTCTGCTGGCATCATATTAATTGTATCTTTTAAACCGACACTGTCAAGAGCTTCTATAATTAAATCATCAACTTTATCCATGTTTTCCCTTTGTAAATGCCTTCTCAATGGAAACTCTAAATTTTCCTTAATTGTCATAGAATCATATAGTGCATTACTTTGAAAAAGAAAGCCAATTTTTACCCTCATTTCATCTAATTCTTCTTGAGATAGATCCATGATTTCTTTTCCAAAAACATTTATGCTACCTGCATCTTGTTTCATTAAGCCTATGATACATTTAATAAGTACCGATTTTCCAGAACCAGATTTCCCAAGTACAACCAGATTATCTCCTTTATGTAGTTCTAAATTAAAATCTTTAAGAACATTGTTATCACCGAAAGATTTTTTCAAGCCCTTAATATTTATGACAATTTGATCATTGCTATTGTTATTTTGTACCATAATAATTATTTAAGTCATATCGAATAAATCAGTCAGTTGTGCAGCAATTAGATCAATGATAAAAACCACAAAAATCGCTGTTACAACAGCAGTATTTGCTGCTCTTCCGACACCCTGGGTTCCATTTTTGGTATTAAAACCTTTAAAACATCCAATAATACCAATTGCAAAACCAAAGAATAAGGATTTAATAATTGAAGGAAAGACATCTCCAAAAGTTAGTTTTTCAAAAATTTGATTGCAGTAAAGAGAAAAACTGACATCCTGCTTCATATTCACACCTAAAAAAGCGCCGTACAAACTAATGGAATCGCTCATTATAATCAACAAGGGAACCATAAGCGTTGTTGCTAAAACTCTTGTTACTACTAAATATTTAAAAGGATTAGTTCCCGAAACTTCCATTGCATCAATTTGTTCGGTAACTTTCATCGATCCAAGTTCAGCTCCTATTCCAGAACCAATCTTGCCAGCGCAAATAAGTGCAGTTATGACAGGAACAATTTCTCGAACTAATGAAACTGAGACAACAGATGGTAACCAAGATTCCGCTCCAAAAGCTTCCATAGAAGGATGCGATTGTATTGTGATAACTAAACCAATTATTAAGCCTGTTATGGCAGCAAGAGGCAAGGTCTTATTGCCAATATAAAAACATTGATTAAGAAATTCTTTAAATTCATGTTTTGGTTTAAAAATTTCACGGAAAAAGCGAAGAGTAAACTGAAAAAGTTCACCTGTTTCGGATAAAAATAATTGAAAAGATATTTTTTTCATTTCAAATGATTAATATGACGTTTATCTGTTTGATTATTTTTCAGACATACTATTTAAGTTGATAGATCGGTTCTGTTTTTTAATTTTAAGTGAAATAATTTGAAATAATCAAAAAGCCAAACAATTTGTGCAAAAAAACATAAAAGGAATAACAGTAAAAAAACATAAGATTTTGATTGAAATTTATATACCGTTTACTATATAAATGCTTGCTCCAAAACTTAAACTAGAAGAAAATACAGATTGGCTGAAGTTCATACCAAATATTGGCCTCTACTAATGAAAGTAAAAAAGCCCAAGGTTTATTTTGGGCTTATATATGAGTCTATTAACTAAATTACACAAAAATTAATACCTCACTTGAACTATAAAACTTTAATCTCTTTTTTAAGAATTTTTTTTGCCTCCTCCTTTTTAGAAACAATAAGTTTCAAAAGGCCATCACTGTATTTTGCATCTATTTTTTCTGAGTTAACAGTTTGTGGAAGCGTAAAAGACCTAGAAAACGAATTATATGAAAACTCTTTTCGGGTGAAAAGTTCCTTTTCTTCATTTTTTTCGACTTCCTTTTCAGCACTAATTGTTAACATATCTCCTTCAATATCGATTTTGAAATCATTCTTTTTAAAGCCTGGTGCTGCAAATTCAATTTTGAAATCATTTTTATTTTCTTTGATATTTACAGCAGGGAGAGATTGTTCAAACTCTCTTTCAATCAAACGGTTATTGAAAAAATTGTCGTTATTAAAAAAATCAGAAAATACAGAAGGAAAATGAAGTCCGTTGCTGTTTGTTTTTACTAGAGTCATAATTTTTCATTTAAAAGATTAAACATTTATTTACTTGTACAAATTTAAGTTCATTTCATGTGCATCGAAATGATCTTTATTAGTGAGGAGACTGATTTTAGTCAGTATCAATTCTGAAGTAAAGATTTTCCTTCTGAATTTTTAGATTCTAAAGTACATCTTCTTTTTCGCCATTGACCCATCTTTGCATCGTTAAACGTTCTGAGGGAGATTGGTGTGTGCCATCAGCTAAAATATCTAAAAATCTGTCCCAAAGATTTTTTTTCTTACCAAACTCTTTTTTCATTTCCTCAACTGCTTTCAAATAATCCTTTTCATATTTATCTGCCCATTCAAATGTAAAATCTTCAGGAATATGGCTTGCTATGACTCGAGTAATCTCATCTAATTCACTCGGGGTATATTTTTCAATCATCTCAAGTTCTAGTTTACAAGCTTCTACATGAGAAAGAAGTAAAGACATTATTATCTTTTCAAAATTACAAATATCTTTTTCCCAATGTTGATGAACACTTGCTGGCAGTATTTCGTATCCCAGTTTTTCTGATACTTCATACGATTTCTTCAATTTAGTTTTGCTAGCATTAAGTTGTTTCCATAATTCTATGGAATCTGTTCTTTTTTTTATTTCAATTTTTTCTCGAAGCAACCTTAAGCTTTCGTTAATAGACTCAATAGAATCACTAACTTCCTTTTGACTCATTTTCCAATTTTCTTGCTCTTTCTTTGAACAATGTGTTTCAATTGTCGATAATGCGTTTTTATTCAAACTATCGAGATCCTCTTCGATTTGTTTCATTTGTTCATAGTGTTTTTCCAAAGTCGTATTAAAATTCCTAATAGACAACAAGGCTCTTAGTTTCGAGTTATACATTTTTGTTTCCATAATTCCTCCTTTTTAATATTGGTTAATTATTCCTTAATTTGAATTTCAAATAGGTACTCACCTTGGTATTTACAAACATTTTATTAATAGTTAGCTTTTAAGTATTATTTCGAAAGAGAAAGTTTCAAATCGTCCTTTATAAGCTCTGAGCCTGTTTCTAGACTGTATTTTTTTGAAACAATATTCCTCCTTCAGAATTTTGAGCTTCCAAGGTCCAATTTTTAGTTTTTATAGTTTCTATCCATACATTTCCAGATTTCCGAAGTATTCTGACACCTAAGCCATAAACATCACCAAATCGTTGTTCTAATTCAGAAACTGTCATTTCTTTGTCAATAGTTATTTCTCCGGTATTATGCTCAGTTCTACATTCTCCTAAAGTTTTGTTGCTGAACTTGACAATTCTTGACGACGGAGGACCATCTTTAGTTTGAGGTTTTGAAAAAAACTCTAGTTTTAAAAAAGGATAAACTGCATTAAATTCCTCTTTAATACCGAAAATTTTTCTTCGGTCATTTATTAAAATTTTCATTATCTTTAATTATTAGTTATTTTTTTATTATTCGTGAATGGTTAACAAGGGTACTCTGGAGTGAAAAGCCATTCTTTTTGTATTTGCTTCGTTAAATAAATTTTCTATCATCGTGTGTGTTTTTGGAATCATAACAAGCATATCAATTTTTTCTTCATCAATGAAATTATTAATGCCTTCAATTAAATCTTCATTTTCAGATTTATGAAAAGTATGCTCAAATCCTTCCAAAATATGGTCTATCTTGTATCCTTCCACTTGTTTACTTAAATAGGGACTTGTTTCTAATTCTGGTACTACATTTAATAAATAAATATGTGCATTAAACAATTGAGCAATTTCTTTTAAAGGTCCAAGTACTTTCTTATTATTCATTTCTTCATAGTCACTTGCTAGTGCTATTTTTTTAATGTTTTTAAATTTTACATGTTTGTCAATTGCCAATACTGGACATTCTGATTTCTGGATTAATGAAGTTGTTGTGCTTCCAATAAGTTTTTCTCGAAGATAGCCAGCTCCTTCCATTCCCATTACGATTAAATCTACATGAAAATTTTGTGCGATATTATTTATCTCGTTAACAGTAAAACCAGTTGAAAACTTAGTTTCAATAGATAATTCAAGACCATATTTTTTGTGTAGTCTCGTTTCAATTTTTTTCAGCTCCTTTATAACTCTTTGACGTAAATCAGCGATTGAATAAATAGAAGTAGCTTCTATTGATATCAGTGGAACTATTTCATCATATACATGAAACAAAATGAGTTTTGCTTTTGCGATTACAGCAATTTCAGCTGCGTAATCAATTGCATTAAGTGCAATTTTTGAAAAATCTGTTGGAACAAGAATTGTTTTCATAGTTTGAATCGTTTAAATAAATAACTAGCTAATTAATATTAACAAAGAACCATTCGATAAAAGGAATTTTTAAGTACTTGTATTCCATCCACCAATTAGAACAAAGGTAAGCCTGGTTGAAATATGCTGCTATGATAATAATCAAAGACGAATATGATGTTTGTCAATGAGGAAAATAGGAAATATTTTGTGAATTTATGAATTATTTAAAACGTTTTAAATCAAAAAGTTAACGTGAATTAATTTTTCATATTTAAAAGTTTGTCGTATTCCAGGATTTTAATTGTTCCATTAAAAACTTCAATGAATTTATCATCTTTAAATTCACTTAAAGTTCGAATTACAGTTTCAGTGGCAGTTCCTACCATATTTGCCAAATCTTCTCTGGCAATATTTATACTGAAAGTTTCGTCGTCATTTTTTTTATACTTGTCAGATAGTTTTACAAGGGCTTCAGCAACTCTTTTTCTTACAGAATTATAAGCAAGTTTAACTAATTGTTTTTCGTTTTCTCGCAAATTATCAGATAGTATTTCAATGAATTTTTTTGATACATCGGCATTTTTGTATATCAATGAAAAGAAATCTTCTTTAGGAATCATATAAATTTCAGACTCTTCTAATGTAGCTGCAGAACTGCTATATTTCTCGTCTTTAAAAAGTGAAAGGTAACCGAAAAAATCTCCTTCTTTGTGTAATCCCGTAATAAGTTCTTTTCCAGCGTTGTTTGTTTGATACGTTTTAATTTTACCTTTATTAATAAAATAAATTCCTTTTGGATAAGAGCCTTCCCGATAAATATCGTCCTTTTTTTTATATATTCTTAGATCTCTTTTTTCAGAAAGTTGCTTCAAAGAATCAATTCCTTTCGCATTTTCGATAAAATCATTAATTTCTGTAATACTTTTTGTGAATTCTTTTTTTAATATTTCATTCTTATTTAATCGGCTTTCAATAGCATTTAATAATTCTATGTCATCAAAAGGTTTGGTCAAATAATCATCTGCACCCATTTCCATTCCTTTTCTAATTTCACTTCGTTCAGCTTTTGCTGTTAAAAAAATAAAAGGAATGCTGGAAGTTTCTTCGTTTTTTGATAATAAATACAAAGTGCCATGTCCATCTAAAACAGGCATCGTGATATCACAAATAATAAGATCCGGTTTTTCTTTTTGTGCTAAAGCAACTCCTATTTTGCCGTTTTCAGCAGTAATAACTTCGTATTGAGCTAGTTGAAGTATTTCAGCAGTGTTTTCACGTACATCTTCATTGTCTTCGATTATAAGAATTTTTTTACTCATGGTAAAATGTTTTAAATAGATTAGCTGCAATGCTGATTTAGTGGTAAGACTCCCTTTTTTCCTATTGAGGAATTATAATGTTAAAGGTACTTCCTTTGTTTTCTTCACTTTCATAATTAATAGATCCATTCATAAGTTCAATGTAATTAGCAACGATGTTTAAACCCAAACCTGTACCTTGAATATGAATTGCATTGTGACCTCTAAAAAATCGTTCGAACAAATGTTTTTGATCTTTTTTAGAAATTCCAATTCCTTCATCTTTTATTGAAATTTTGAGAGTGGAATTTTGAACTTGAATATTTATTTCTATAGTTTTTCCTTCATCAGAAAATTTAATTGCATTTGAGATTAAGTTAAATAAAACATTTTTTAACAATCTAGGATCCAAAAAAACATCTTCCTTGCCATTATAAATTAAAACAAGATTTTGTTTTGCCTGTGCCATAGATTTCATTTCCGAAAGAACATCATTCAACAAGTTTTTTAAATTTATCTCTTTAGGTAAATATTCAATTTTTCCCTCTTCTAATTTACCAACAGAAAGAAAATCATTTAGGATATCCGTAAGGTGATGAATTGATTTTTTTATTTTTGCAACATGTTTCTTTTGATTTATGGAATCATTTTGTTCACTATATTGCGTCACCAATGATAAAGAAGACATCATCGTTGTTAAAGGTGTTCTGAACTCATGTGAAGCCATTGACACAAAACGTGATTTTAATTCGTTGAGTTCCTTTTCATTTTCAATAACTTTTTGTAATTCTTTTTTTGTCTTTTCCAGTTCCACAATAGCTTCTAATAAAACTGAAGTTCGGTTTTGTACTTGTTTTTCTAATTCCACCGAGTAATTCCTTAACTTTTCTTTTTCTTGGTTTTTAATTGTAACATCAATAATAAATGCTATAACAAATTTACCATGTGAACTTTCATAAGGACTTAGACTAATTTCTACTGGAAATTCTGACCCATCTTTTCTTAATCCGAAAAGTTCTTTTTGGTTTCCCATAGAACGAGCTTGAGGTTTATTATGGAAATTAGTTCTATGATGTTCATGTTTGTGAGCATGGCTTTTAGGAACCAATATTTCGATTTTTTGTCCAAAAAGTTCATCTTTTTCATATCCAAATAATTTTTCACTACTTGGGTTTGCCCGCATAATTTTACCTTTTTCATCAACAAGCAAAATACCTTCTGTGGCAAATTGAAAAAGAGCTTCAACACCTTCTTTACCTTCCATATTAAACTTTTTGTTTCTTGCAAATGTAAGAATTATTTACTGTAAAATAAGGAACTTTTATTTTTAATTAATATGATGAAAATCATATCCTTACATGATTGTATCTTTTTTGAATAAATTGATTGTAATATTCTCTTAAATTGGATTCCAAGAATTATTAATCCGGAAAATAAACACATGAAAAGCTTTATTAACAATGGTTCAAAAAGATTTTTATGCTTGTCTAATGCGCAAAACCGATTGTACGGCATTCTTGATTTACAAAATGAATTCAGTTAAAAGTTGAACCAAGACATTCAACTATTTTGATAAAAGTCACTCCTATAAATAACTTCTATCATATGTAATTTGATTCTTACAAACGAATTTTGCTTCTTAAGAATTTAATAACATTTTTTTTAAAACATCGATAAGTTCATAATAAAAAATCTTATAATGCACTAAAAATTAAAATAATATGAATAAGGAATCAACAAATAATAAAGCTAAAAAAGGTACAATCTCAGAAGTTGAAACAACAATTAAAATTGATAACCTAAGTTGCGAAGGATGTGCAAATACCATACAAAAAGCTTTGTTAAAGATAGATGGTGTTGAAAAAGTAAAGATTCTATTAGAAAAAGAAGAAGTGAAAATTCAACACAAAGCAAAAACTGATCTTTTGCATGTAAGAGAAAACCTTAAGGATTTGGGTTATCCTGAAACAGGAACTACTCATGGACTTGAAAAAATTGGCAGAAACTTAAAATCTTATGTAAGCTGTGCAATTGGAAGATTAGAAAATAAATAATAAATTATGAGAACAATAAATTTTTTTTCAGAAATTAGATTAAAAGATATTCCATTAGTTGGTGGGAAAAATGCGTCATTAGGAGAGATGTATTCCCAACTTTCAAAAAAAGGGATAGCGGTTCCAAATGGATTTGCAGTCACCTCAAAAGGTTATTGGGATTTCTTAGAACAGGATGATTTAAAATTTAAATTGCAACAAATTATTTCTGAACTAAATATTAAAACATGTGAAAATCTTTCGGAAGTAGGTTTAAAAGCACGTAATTTGTTACTGAATGCAAATTTTCCCTCGGAATTAAAAAATGAAATATGTGAAGCATATAAACTACTTGTTTTACAAACAGGAGACGGTAAATCCTTTGCAGTAAGAAGCAGCGCAACAGCAGAAGATTTACCTAACGCAAGTTTCGCAGGTCAACAAGAAACATACTTGAATGTAAAAGGAGAAGAAAATCTAATAAAAGCTTGCCAGCGATGTTTTGCTTCACTTTTTACTGATAGAGCCATAAAATACAGGATTGATAATCATTTCGACCACATGAAAGTAGCATTGTCAATTGGTGTACAAATGATGGTTCGATCCGATCTATCATGTTCAGGTGTTATGTTTACAATCGATCCTGATTCAGGTTTTGAAGATCTAATTTTAATTTCAGGTGCATGGGGTCTAGGTGATAATATTGTTCAAGGCACAGTAAATACGGATGAATTCCTTGTTTATAAGCCCTTTTTAGGAAAAGTTATGAATCCAATAATTTCTCATAAATTAGGAAGTAAAAACAAAACGATGATTTATTCTGATGTAAAATTAGAACATATCATTAAACCTGAAGATGCAGTTTTAAATATTGAAACTACACTTGAAAAAAGAGATCAGTTTGTTTTAAATGATAAAGAGATACTTCAATTGTCGGAATGGGCAAGTATCATTCAGGAACATTATAAATGCCATATGGATATTGAATGGGCAAAAGATGGAGAAGATGGAAAAATTTATATTGTACAGGCAAGACCAGAAACAGTCCATAGCAATAAAAAACTAGGCTTTTTCAAACAATATAAATTAACAGAAAAAGGAAAGATACTTTGTTCAGGAGCAGGAATTGGTAATAAAATTGTTTCTGGAAAAGCGAGATATCTTCGTTCACCGAAAGAAATTTCAAAATTGAAGGAAGGTGAAATTTTGATTACTGAACGAACAGATCCTGATTGGGATCCCATTTTAAAAAAAGCCGCAGCAATTATCACCAATCAAGGAGGGAGAACTTCACATGCAGCAATTGTTGCTCGCGAAATGGGTGCAATAGCTGTTGTTGGAACTACTAATTGCACTGAAGTTATTGCAGATGGTCAAGTTATTTCAGTTTCTACAATTGAAGGAAATAATGGAATAATCTATGACGGTTTATTAAATTGGGAAGAAAAAGAAATTGACATTTCTTTAATCAAAAAACCAAAAACAAAAGTCATGTTTATTTTAGCTCATCCAGATGAAGCATTTAAATATGCTCAATTACCAAATGATGGTGTGGGATTGATGCGTATGGAATTTATTATTAATAATTCGATTGGTATTCACCCTATGGCTCTAAAAAATTTCAATACTTTAAAAGATAAGGAAGTAAAAGCAAAAATAGAACAGATAAGTTGTCAGTTCAACAACAAAGAAGATTATTTTATTCAAAAATTAGCAGAAGCCACAGCAAAAATGGCCTGTGCCTTTTATCCAAAGGAAGTAATCGTTAGGATGAGTGATTTTAAATCAAATGAATACGCAAATCTTTTAGGAGGAAAGGAATTTGAACCAAATGAAGAAAACCCAATGATTGGTTTCAGAGGAGCATCAAGATATTATCACCCGCTGTACAAAGATGCTTTTGAATTGGAATGTAGTGCAATGAAAATGGTTCGAAATGAAATGGGTTTTAAAAATGTGAAATTGATGATTCCTTTTTGTAGAACTTTAGAAGAAGCAAAAAAGGTAATTGAAGTGATGGAAACATGTGGCTTAAAAAGAGGTGTCAGTGGCTTAGAATTGTATATGATGGTTGAAATACCAAGTAATGCCTTGTTGGCTGAGGAATTTGCAAAATATTTCGACGGTTTTTCAATTGGTTCAAACGATTTAACACAACTTACTTTGGGAGCTGACAGAGATTCGGAGCTACTAAGTGAAATTTTCAGTCCATTTGATCCTGCTGTTAAACAACTTATCGAAATGACATTAAAGAAAGCTAAGAAAACAGGCACTCATGTTGGACTTTGTGGTCAAGCTCCAAGTGATTATCCAGAATATGCTCAATTTTTAGTTGAAAATGGTATTAATAGTATTTCATTTAATCCTGATGCGCTCATAAAAGGTATAGAAAATATTTTACTAGCAGAAAATAATCTAAAATTAACAAACAAAATAATAGAAAATCATGAAGCAAGAATTTGAAGGAAAAGTTGCCATCGTAACTGGTGGTAGTTTCGGAATTGGTAGAGCAGCAGCACTATTATTTGCAAAAAAAGGAGCAAAAGTAGTGGTAGCTGATTGTATTGAAGAACAAGAAACAATTCAGCTGATAAAATCACTGGGTGGAGAAGCCATTTTTGTGCAATGTGACGTTTCAAAATCAGAAGAAGTTAAGGCAATGGTTGATAAAACAATTCAAGTTTATGGACGATTAGATTTTGCATTTAACAATGCAGGCATTGAAGGAGTTTCTGCACCAACTCAAGATTGTACGGAAGAAAATTGGGACAAAACAATTAATATCAACCTTAAAGGAGTTTG
>CAMBRH010000073.1 GCA_945870115.1 Chitinophaga pinensis
TGTACCTCTTGCAAAAATCAAAGTTGAAGGACAGGCAAATGGTGCCATGTCAGATTTTGAAGGTTTATATTCTATCAAAATTGCAGCAGGAAAATATGTGTTAATTGTTACTGCTCCAGAACTAATGGATCAAAAAATTGAGGTTTTAGTAGAAAATGGAAAAGCTACTGAATTAAATATTGTTTTAGATACAAAAGTAACCTTAATTGAAGGAGCAACAGTTGTAGCTAATAGAGTTGTTGCTTCAACTATTGCTGGAGATGATGTTCGTAGAAGAGAAGCAACCAATACAACGGATGGGATTTCCAAAGAGCAAATGAAAGCAACTGGAGATGGAGATGTTGGTGAAGTTGCACAGCGTGTAACAGGTGTTTCTGTTGAAAGTGGAAAACATGTTTATGTTCGTGGTCTTGGAGATAGATATACGAAAACGATTCTTAACGGAATGGAAATCCCTGGTCTAGATCCAGAGAGAAATACGGTGCAATTAGATGTTTTTCCAACTAATTTAATTGATAATGTAACTGTTTTTAAAACATTTACTCCAAATCTTGCGGGTGATTTCACAGGAGGATTAATTGACATTCAAACAAAGGATTTTCCTTCAAAAAAATCATTATCCTTTTCAACAGGATTTGCGTTTAATACAGAAGCTACTTTTAATCCAGCTTATATTTCTTATAAAGGTGGGAAAACTGATTTCTTAGGTTTCGACGATGGAACAAGAGAATTACCGGTTTCTAAATATGCAAAATTTTCTGATCCAACTTTAAATGACCCAAATTTAACTACTCTTACTAAAGCATTTAATCCAACAATGGCAACTGAGAAAGCGCCAAATTTTTTAGATCAAAATTATTCTTTCTCCTTGGGGAATCAATTGAACAAAAATAAATTTGATTATGGATATAATTTTGTTTTGAATTATAGAAATAGTCATAGATATTACGATTCTATTCAATTTAATGAGTATAACAAAGATTCTGAAAGTTCAGTAAATTCGTTGACTGCAAACAACAAAGCTTCTGGTCAATTATCAGAAAACGATGTACTTTGGACTGCTTTATTGGGACAATCTATTAAATTTAAGAAAAAACATAAATTCTCCTTGATACTTTTTCATACACAAAATGGAAAAAAATCAGCATCAAATGTACGTTCAGAAAATTTTGAAAGTAACCCTTCGATTTTAGTGAAACAAAGTTTGCAATATAACCAGCGTTCAATTACAAATGCGATGCTAAGTGGTTCTCATGTTTTTACAAAATGGAAAATTAATTGGAAAGTTACACCAACAATTTCTTCAATAAGTGATCCAGACATTCGTTCAACAATCTTGGAAGAAGTTAAAGATACTGACGGAACAGTTTTTTATGATTTGAATCCAAGTGTAGGTGGAGAAATTAGGAGAATTTACCGTGATTTGAAAGAATATAATTTAGCTTCAAGAGTTGATTTTAAATTTGCTTTCAATCAATGGGATTCTTTAAAAAGTGAAATTGCATTTGGAGTTATGAACACGTTTAAGGCAAGGGATTTTGAAATAAATGATTATTTGTTCAACGTGAAAAACGCTTCATCGTATAGCGCAGATCCAAATTTTTATTTCCAAGAAGAGAATATATGGACTGTTGAAAGAAATTCTGGTACCTATGTTAAGGGAGAAAAACAATTAGCAAATTCATTTAATGCAACACAAAATGTTTTGGGAGTATATGTAATGAACGAATTACCTTTGACAGAAAAATTACATTTAACCTATGGTGCAAGAGTTGAAAAAGCAAAAAATACCTACACTGGACAAAATAATTCTGGAACGGTAAAATATAAAAATGAAACTGTTTTAGATGAATTAAATGTTCTACCATCTGTGAATATGGTTTATAAATTGAAAGGTCAAAACAAAAAAAGTAGCGTTTACTCAAATTTTCGTACATCTTTTGCAACAACAGTTGCTCGTCCTTCATTTAGAGAAAATTCTGTTGCACAAATATATGATCCAATTCAAGGAAGAAGATTTAATGGTAACATTGATTTAAAACAAACAACTATTCACAATGCGGATTTACGTTTTGAGAGATTTTTCGGAAGAACAGAAATTATTTCTGCAAGTGCATTTTACAAAAGATTTATCAATCCGATTGAACTTGTTTCTTTCGATTTAGCTCCAAACGAAGTGAAACCAGTAAATGCTGGAGTTGCAGATGTTTATGGTGCAGAACTTGAAATTAGAAAAGCGATAGGATTTAATGCTGTCAATAAAAGTCATTTGAGTTTTATTATTGGGTCAAATTTCACTTATGTTGTTTCAAAAATCAACATGAATAAAGTAATGATCAATAAAGGTACAGATCTAGTAACTGAAAAATCATTGCGTGAAGAGAATGCAAGAGATGGTGAAAAAATCAGTGATTTCAGACCAATGTACGGTCAATCTCCGTATGTTGTTAATGCTTTTGTTACCTTCAAAAATGATAGTTTAGGATTGACTTTTAATGCAAGTTACAATGTTCAAGGAAAACGATTGGCTGTAATTGGAGTTGGAAGATTGTCAGATGTTTACGAGCAACCTTTTCATAGTTTAAACATGAAGATTTCAAAAGAAATGGGGAAATCAAAATCATGGAATACTAGTTTAGCTGCACAAAATATTTTGTTTGCTGCGAAAAGAAAAACATATGAATCGTTTAACGCAGATTCAATGATTTACGATTACTACTACCAAGGAATGACGATTACAGGAACTTTAACTTATACTTTAAAGTAAAAAGTACCACAAACAATTTAAACCCAAAAAAAAAGCTTTCAGTGATGGAAGCTTTTTTTTGGGTTTAAGTTTAATAATATGCTTATTAAATTTGAAGGCGCTAATTGTTCCTTTGTGAATTATTCCGTATTTTTGACTAATTATTAATACGAGCACTCTAATCAATTTCATCTTTTTTTGTTTTCACCGAAATAATTTTGGAATTTTGCAGTAAATTATGAAGAAAAAAGTCGAAATTTTAGCTCCTGCCAAAAATTTAATGCAGGGAATGTTTGCCATCAATGCTGGTGCAGATGCAGTGTATATTGGTGCTCCGCAATATGGTGCGCGCTCAAATGCTACAAATCCAATTGAAGATATAGCTGAATTGGTAAGGTATGCACATTTGTTTAAAGCTCAGGTTTTTGTGGTTGTAAACACGATTTTGTATGATTACGAATTGGCAGACTGCAAAAAAATGATTTACAAATTATATGACATTGGTGTAGATGCACTTATCGTTCAAGATATGGCAATTATGGAAATGGATTTGCCACCAATTGTTATTCATGCGAGTACACAAGCAAATAATCGTGACCCAAAGCATGTGAAATTTTTAGCTGATGCGGGAATGAAACGTGTTGTGTTGGCTAGAGAGTTAAATTTAGACCAAATTAAAGATATTCATGATGCTACCGATGTAGAACTTGAATTCTTCGTTTCTGGAGCATTGTGCGTTTCCTTTAGTGGGAATTGTTATATGAGTGTTGCCAATGGAGAGCGAAGTGCAAACAGGGGCTCTTGTGCGCAAAACTGCCGTCTTCCCTACAATTTAATTGATGGAACTGGGACTGTTTTGAAAACGAGTAGTCATTTACTATCTATCAAAGATTTAGATTTATCGGATCAATTACCCAATTTAATTGAAGCAGGAGTGACGTCTTTCAAAATTGAGGGTCGTTTGAAAGATTTAGTATATGTTAAAAACAATGTTTCCTATTTGCGTCAAAAATTAGATTCATTTTTGGAAAATAATCCAAGTTTTACGAAAGCTTCATCTGGTCGCACAATTTTTAATTTCGAACCTAAAATGGATCGTAGTTTTAATCGGGGTTACACTGATTATTTCGTAAATAAGCGCAAAGAAAAAATTGGTTCTTGGGAAAGTCCAAAATCGAAAGGACAATACATTGGTAAGGTGACAGAAATTTCTCCAAAAGGATATTTTATAGAAAATGCAGATCAATTAAACAATGGCGATGGATTGTATTTCGTGAACGAAAATGATGAAGGAGACGGATTTCAAGTCAATGTTGTTTTAAATAGTTTAGTCATTCCAAATACTTACAAAGAAATTCCAATTGGAACAGAAATTTACCGAAATTCTGATGCAGCTTTCAATAAGTTAGTAGAAAGAGAAGATGCTACGATTCGTAAAATTGGAGTGAATTTGTATTTTTCGGAAACAGAAACTGGTTTTGAATTAAAAGTGGTGGATGAAGATGGTCATACAACAAGTTCAGCATTTGATTTAGAGAAAAATCCTTCAACTAAAGGCGAAGTGATTGTGGAAGAAATCAAAAAGAATCTTTCAAGATCAGGAAATACTCCTTTTATAGTTGATTCTGTTGAAGTGAATTTTACAGAAAATTGGTTTTTACCAAGTTCAAAAATCAATGAAATTAGAAGAATTGTTTTGGAAGATTTAGTAGATGTTCGTGTGAAAGAATATCACCGAGAAGAGTTTCAAATCACGAAAACAGATCATCCGTATCCAGTTACTGAATTAGATTTCACTTACAATGTTTCCAATCAATTGGCGCGAGCTTTTTATAAACGTCATGGCGTTACAGAAATTGAAAAAGCTTTTGAAATTCAATGGGACCCAGGGAAATCACGCGTAATGACTACCAAATATTGCGTCAAATATGAATTGGGTAAATGTGCTCGTTTTCAGCGTGCAACGATGGGAGAAAAAGTGGTTGAACCATTGATTTTAAAGCAAGGAGAATTGGAATACAAACTAAAATTCAACTGTAAACCATGTGAAATGGAGATTTGGGAAAAAGATGCTGAATTGGAATTTATTGATGAAGATGAGCAAATGTTGAAGTGATGCTTTAAAAAAATATTATGACGTAAAAAGTGAGTTTATACCTATTATTTTGAAATTTATTTTAGTCCAAATTACAAGTATTTACATCGATTTAATACTTAATTAGTATAATTTAGCTTTTCCCTGCGCTAGCGCTTGGTATTAGCTTCGCTGCTGTCTTCGACGGTCAAAAGCTATTGCTTTTCCCTGCGCTAACGCTTGGTATTAGCTTCGCTGCTGTCTTCGACGGTCAAAAGCTATTGCTTTTTCTTCTTATCCTTTTTCTTTTTTCCTTTTTTACCATTTTCAGGTAATTTATCATCTTCACTTTTCTTATTTGCAGAGCCACCAAATGTTTTGGTTTCGTTTCCAAATTCATCAAAAACGTGTTCTTCAATCAAAACATCGTTTTTATAAACCGCTGCTCTTTTCATTTTTTGATTCGGAAAGTATTCTTCAAAAACTCCATCACGGATTTCTTTTTTTGCAACAACTTGTCGGTCTAAACCTAAAACCACGTAAAATTTATCTTTGTATTCGTAAATTTCGTTTGCTCCACGGTTTAATTTTCTTCCTTTTAAATAAGGTCTTTCGTTTTGAACAATTAAACGCTCTTCAAATAGATTAATGTTTAAAGTCGAGCCTAATTCTTCAATGATTTTTTTTGAAGGAACTTTATTAGTTAATCTTTCACCTACCTTTTTTGCAGCATCCATAGTTGGACATTCATATACATCAAATGAGAAATATTCTTCTTCTTTACCAGAGCCTTTTTTCCAAGTTTCTAAAGTTTGCAGCGTTCCTTGCAGATAAAATGACTTAAATTCACCATTTTTATTGTCCATCAACCAATTTTCTGTTTGAAGTAATTTTCCATTTGAATAAAAATAAGTGCATTCTCCGTTCTTTTTTCCTTCCTTGTAATTCAATTTTTCAATAACAGAACCTTCATAGTTGTAGTTGAGAAATTCTCCATCCATTAAGCCGTTTTTATAATTAACTTGTGTTTTAATTTTTGAATAAGGATAATATTTTTTCTTCATACCGTGTAAAACTCCTCCTTTGTAATTTTCCATCAAGGTAGTATCGCCTTTTAGTGTGAAAAATATTTGTAATCCTTCTTTTTCTCCAGCAAAATAATTTTGCTCCCAGGCAATAATTTCGACAATCGTATCGTGGTAAAACGACCATTTGCCATTTTCAACTCCATTAATGTGATTTCTGATCACCATTTTGCAGCCTGTTTCATAAAATGTTGTATCGCTTCCATTTTGTTTTCCATTCACAAAATTCACTTTACGTTCTAAAATCCCATTGTTGTGACAGGTTTCACAAGTCCCAGTATATGGTGCACCTGTTCCTTTAGAGAAAATAGTATTTGTACCTTCTTCCATGTCTAATTTTTCGTTGCAATCAACAATGTCGGATGATTTTCCACATTCAAAATCTGCAAAACGTTGACCTTTTCTTGCAACTTGTTTGTCGTTGCATTTTTTTTGTTCAGGTTTTACTTTTATTTGCGAAATAGAATAAAAAGAACAAAATAGTGTAAATATTAAAAGTCCGATTTTATTTAAAGCTGTATTTTTCATGAGATTTTTCATTTTGTTTCTAATTTTTGTAGTGCCAATCTAAATTTTTCATCCAATTCCTTTGTTATATTTTCTTTGAAATCAAATGAAACTAAAACTGATTTACCAGTCGTTTTAACTTCATCGTTTACTGTCAATTCGTATGCCAAAGTAAAACTTTTAGTTCCGATGAAATCCAAATAAACTTTTACTATAGGATTTTCGCCTAAGAAAACTGGTTTGAAATATTCAATTTCATTTGTTTTAAGAATGATACCATTTTTTCGCCAATCCCAATCTATTCCTAATAGAGAAACTAAATAGTGCATTCTTCCAGACTCAAAATAATTTAAGTAAATTGAATTATTTACGTGCCCCATTAAATCGATGTCTGAAAATCGAATTTGGATTTCTAAAGGTTTTATCATAATAATTTACTTATCTAAGATTGAAAATTCTGAATTATTACTGATGTATTCAGGTACAATTTCCTTCATTTTTGAAACAATCTTGTGATTATCTTGCGTTTTAAATAAAGAAATTAATTCATTAATTTTATCTGAAATATCAGTATTAGATTCACGCATTTTGGCAATCAAAATTTGTGGATGATGCGTTGGAATTGTATTTTCTTCGTCTGATAAAAGTTCCTCGTATAGTTTTTCTCCTGGTCTTAAACCAGTGATTTTTATTTCAATATCTTTTCCAAGTTCAAGTCCACTTAGAAGAATCATTTTTTTCGCTAAATCAATTATTTTAACCGATTCACCCATATCAAAAACAAAAATTTCGCCACCATTTCCCATATTTGCTGCTTCCAAAACCAACTGACAAGCCTCAGGAATTGTCATAAAAAAACGGGTGATTTTTTCGTCAGTTAAGGTTATTGGTCCGCCTTGATCAATTTGTTTTTTGAACAAAGGAATCACAGAACCATTTGAGCCTAAAACGTTTCCGAAGCGTGTTGTAATGATTTTTGTATTTGAATTGTTTAAATTTGAACAACTCACATTTTGAGCGTACATTTCAGCAATTCGCTTCGATGCTCCCATCACATTTGTAGGATTTACAGCCTTATCAGTAGAAATCATGACAAATTTTGACACTTTAAATTTCACAGATAAATCGACCAAATTCATTGTTCCTCCAACATTTGTATTAATGGCTTCCGACGGATTATCTTCCATCAATGGAACGTGTTTATAAGCAGCTGCGTGGAAAACGTAATTAGGATTGTAAGCTTCAAAAAGCCTTTCCATGCGTTCTTTTACACGAATGTCACCAATGACAATTTCGTAGTTTAATTCTGCAAAATTTGTTTTTAATTCTTGTTCCAAGTCATATAAAGGTGATTCGGCTTGATCTAAAAGTATCAATAATTTCGGATTGTAAGTCGCGATTTCTTTCACCAAACCCGAACCAATTGATCCAGCAGCGCCAGTAACTAGCACAATTTTATTTTCTAATTCTTGCTTGATTTTATCTGCATTTAAACGAATTGGATTTCTTCCTAACAAGTCCTCAATTTTAATTTTACTGATTTGTTTAGTTGAAAATTCTCCATTAATCCAACTCTTAGTGTTTGGAATTTGTTGAACATCTATGTTGTTTTCAAAACATATTTCAACAATTTTTTTTCTATTTTCTTCGTTTGGTTTTTGAATCGCAACAATTAGTTTTGTGATAAGGTAAGTGTCAGATTTAAAATCATTTATAAGTTTTTGAAGTTGTGAAGAGTGGTAAATTGTTACACCTTCCAAGCGACTTCCTTTTAAGCGGATATTGTCGTCAATAAAACCAATAATATTGTAGGAAATTCGAGGATCTTTCTCAATTGTTCTTTTTGTAATTAGTCCAGAAACTCCTGAGCCATAAATTAAAATATTTTCCTTTTTACTTGTTTTTTCCTTGTTTTTTTCTGTGTAAATAAATTTTATTGAAAAACGAAAACTAAGTAAAACAAAGAAAGACACAAAAAATTCCATGATTAAAACAGAAATTGGAAAAAGATAAAAACCATCGAAATATGCATTTCTGATAAATCCAAAAATCAAGAATAAAGCTGAGGAAACAAGATTTGCTAAAAATATACGTCTAATATCTTCATTAGAAGTGTGTCGAATTAAACCGCGATGAATTTTAAAAAGGAAAAAAATCAGTAATTTAACACCAATATAAATGAGAATAGATTTTGAAAGAATATTCCATTCTTCCTTAATTAAAGATTTATCTGCTTTTAAATCAAATCGAATTAAGTAAGCTACACCCAATGAAAATAAGCTGATAAAAAAATCACTTAAAATGATAATCCATCGTGGGAAATTATTTTTATCAAACTGGTTTAAAAAAATCATAAGCAAATATAGGAATAAAATGGAATTATTTTTTGAAAAACTTAGATAATTTTCTAAGTGCTTTAAACCAAAAAGGAGAAAAATCCCACGAAATTGAAAAATAATTTACGTCGATTCCTCCTAAACTCAAATAAAATCTTCGGATATTTTCGATGTCAGAACCTCCAAAATCTATTATTATATTCTCAGAAATTGAATGTTCAATGAGTGAATTCATACACAAATACATTCCACCATTTGTTCTTGCTAATTCTTTTGATACACCTGTTAAATAAAGAATTTCTGTTTTGGTTTCACAAAAACACAAACCGCCAACTAATTTTCCATTTTCATAAATGCCTTTTGAAATAAGCATTTTTTTTTCGCTTAAAACGTATAATAATTTTTCTAATTTTTCATAAACACCACTCTCAATATTTTTTAATTTAAAAATTAATTCAGCATTAATAATTGGAAGAATTTCTTCAAATGGAGTTTCCAAAATTTCGATTCCATTTGATTCAGCTTTTTTTATCATTCTTTTGGAAAGGGTATTTATTTTTCCATAAGAATCTCTGATTTGAAACTTTTTTTCTTGTAATTTGAATTTTTTAAAATCAGCTTCAATGTTTTCAATAGTGTGAAAAGTTGCAATTTTAAATGTTGATTGAATTTTTAAAAATAGCTCTGAAATTTCTGTTGAATTTAATCCAAAAAACTGAAAATATTTACCAAAAATTGGAGGATAAATAATCTTTACTCCAAAAATTTTATTGTAAGCTACAGCAAGCCCTTTTGAATAATCTTCATTCACAAAAGCACCCCAATTTTTTGAATTTGAGTCAAAATAATAGGAATAGGAGAAAATTTTTCCGTCATTTTTGGAAACTAGTTCGTCCCATTTATTTTTATCTAAATCTTTACTCGAAATAAAATTCATACTTTAGCTCTGATAAAATCAAATTATTTTTGACGACGAATTTAATTCAATAATTTGGATTTTTGTAATTTTTTAAATTGGATAGTAGATAATGAAAGAAATAGAGAGAAAATTTTTAGTCAACAAAGAAATTTGGGAAACAGTTGAAAAGCCAAAACCAATTTACATCAAACAAGGATATATTTCAAAGTCTGAAAAAGGAGTTGTAAGAATTAGAATCAAGGATGAAAAAGGTTTTTTGACTTTAAAAAGTGCAAATTTTGGAATTGAAAGAAACGAATATGAATATGAAATTCCAAAAGATGAGGCAGAAGAAATGTTTTCAATTTTTTGTGAAAAATTTATCGAGAAGCAACGTTATGAAATTGTTATTTCTGACAAAAAATGGGAAGTAGACGAATTCTTGCAGCCACAAAAAAACTTTATCTTAGCTGAAATAGAGTTAAGTTTTGTAAATGAAGAGTTTACATTGCCAGATTGGGCCGAAAAAGAAGTCAGTGACGACGAAAATTATTTTAATTCTAATTTTCTTTAGGGGTTTTTATGTTTTTTCTTGTCTATATATTTTGGGGCTTTATCTATGTAGATTTTGCTGTACTAATTTAAAATAGTACCTTTGACCCTTAATTTTGATTTATTTTTTAATATGATTCCTTTTTTTAAAACAAATTTTAGAATATTATTATTGTTTTTACTCGTGTGTTTTACTTTCAATGCCTCAGCACAAAGCATCAATAACATAGAAAACATTAAAGTAAGCGAATTAAGTAATTCAGATATTCACAAGATTAAAAATGAAATGGATAAGCAGAATATGACTTTATCTACTTTAGAAAACTTGGCTATAACCAAAGGAATGTCTGCAGCTGATTTTGCAACTTTAAAGACAAGAATTGAAAATTTAACACCAGAAGTTAATGCCTCTAATGTTGAAAAGGGAGTTATAATCACGGAAAAACCAATTGAATTAGATGAGAGGAATTCAGGATTTGTTAAAAACATTGAAAGTATCATATTTGGCTCTGAAATTTTTGATAACCCTTCTTTAAGTTTTGAACCAAATTCAAATTCAGCTACACCATCTAATTATATTTTGGGTCCAGGTGATGAATTACAAATTGTAATTTATGGAATGCAAGAATTTTCAGCTAGTCCAACAGTTTCTAGAGAAGGAAAAATTTCATTGCCTATTATAGGTCAAATTTTTGTCTCGGGACTTACTTTTGAAGCTGCTAAAAGCTTGATAAAAAAGTCATGTTCAAAAATATATGGATCTTTAAATTCTGGTCAATCAAGTTTGTCGATGTCATTGTCAAAAATTAGGACTATAAAAATTACAATAATTGGAGCAAAGAAACCAGGTAATTATTCTGTCTCATCACTCTCAACGGTTTTTAATGCATTACATATTGCTGGCGGACCAGATGGAAATGGTTCATTTAGAAACATTGAGCTTATCAGAAATAATAAAGTTGTAAGAAAGATTGATATTTATAAATTTTTAACCACTGGGAATCAATCAGACAATGTAAATTTATTAGATAATGATGTTATAAGAATTCCTATTTATGAAAATAGAGTAAAAGTTGAAGGTAAAGTAAAACAATCGGGAATTTTTGAACTTTTACCAAATGAAACCTTTTTAGATTTATTGAAATATTGTTCTGGTTTCGATGAATCTGCTTATAAAGCAAATATTAAGTTAGTTCAAAATACAGAAAAAGAATTAAAAATAATTGACTTAAATGAAGAGGAGTATAAAAAATATATTCCAAAATCTGGTGATGTATTCAAAATCTCATCCATATTAAATCGTTTTGAAAATAGAGTTTCAATAAAAGGTTCAGTTTTTAGACCTGATGATTATTCATTTTACGAAGGAATGACTTTGAAAGATTTATTGTTAAAAGCTGATGGCTTAACTGAAGATGCTTTTAAAAATAGGGCAGTATTAATTCGTGAAATGCCTGATTTGACAAAAGAAATAGAGAATGTTAATTTAAATTTAGTTTTAAATGGTTCATTGGATATTAAGTTGAGAAAAAATGACGAGTTAGTAATATCTTCCGTTTTTGATTTAAAAGTTCAACATACAGTTTCTATTAGTGGCCAAGTTAAAAAACAAGGAGATTATCCATTTATAGAGAAGTTGACCTTATATGATTTAATACTTCTATCAGGAGGATTTAATGACGGTGCATCTAAGGTAATTGAAATTTCAAGTGTTATTATTAGTGATGAAAAAAAAATAGACCAGCTTGAACATTCAACAATAACAACGATTGAAATTGACACTTCGATGTTAGACCAATCTAAAAATATTTTTTTAAAGCCTTTCGATATTGTACAAGTTAGAAAAAAACCTATTTTCGAGACCCAAAAAACCATTACAGTTATTGGGGAGGTTCTTTTTCCTGGAAGTTATACAATTTCAAATAATAATGAACGTTTTTTAGACTTTATTCAAAGAGCTGGGGGATTAAAAAGCTCATCAAATATAGAGGCAATATACGTAATCAGGAAAGTTGATAGAGTTTCAACACAAGGAACTGAGAAAATTGAAAAGAAAATACCAATTGATTATAAACGAATTGTTAGAAGTCCAACTATTTCTAGGAATATTGTCCTGAAACCAGGTGATGAGATCATTGTTAAAAAACTTGATGAAACTGTTAAGGTATTCGGGAATGTATATTTAAGTTCAGAAATAGCTTATATTTCTGGTAAAAGAATGAAATATTATATTAATTCTGTTGGAGGGTTTAATGAAAATACTAATCGAAGAAAAATTTATGTTATAAATGGAAATGGTTTAGCTAAGACAACTAAGAAATTCTTGTTTTTTAAAAAATATCCAAAAATAAAACCAGGTAGTGAGATTATTGTCCCAACTAATGATTTGGTGGTAAGAAATCCAAATAAAATGTCTTCAGCAGAAATTGCAACTATTTCTGCAGCTTTTGCTAGTATAGGTGGTATGGCAGTTGCAATAATTAATTTATTGACAAAATAATGAGTGAAGAAATAAAAAAACAAACTTCCGTTTTTGAAAAAATTGATAACTTAAAAGAGATTTGGTTTTTTCTTTTAA